>DATFXE010000813.1:0-2502 GCA_035258585.1 Roseiflexaceae bacterium
GCGTTTTGGAGCTCGTGTGGATCTGCTACTGCCGCGCGACGCCGTCGAGCACCTGCCGGCCCCTGGTGCCCGCCTGTACGCCGGTGTGACACAGGTCGGGCGGATCGTGCCGATGTAGTTCGCGACGCTCTCACAACACCAGCTAAGTTTCTTTACCACCAGGACGCCAAGACACCAAGAAGTCATAATCTTGGTGTCTTGATGTCTTAGTGGTGAGATTTTGCTGTGGTGTCAGTGCATTCGCCGCAGACCGAAGAACGTAAGCTCGCCCAATACCGCGACAACGACGGCGAGCAGCCCGATTGTCCACATTCCCGCGCTGGTAAGCGGCAGCCAGCCGGCGACAAGAAGTACCACGCTGTCGATTACCCAGATCGCATCCAGAACCATCGCGGCCACGGCGATTCTCCGGCTGATCCGTGCTTGCACGGCGGCGTAGAACAGGAATGCGCCATACAGAATCACTATCATCCCGAGGATGCTGAGCGCCAGCGGTGGCTGGATTCCCAGGATTGCCGACAGGGATTGGGCGGCCACGAGGCCGATTGTGCCGGTGGCGATACAGAAGATCGCATCGGCGCGCAGGGCCAGGCGCAGCAGGTTCGACTGGACGCCCGGGCCGACATAGGTTGTCGCTTGAGTTGTCATTGGTGGGACCTCACTTTCTATTGCTTCTCCGTGGCCCTACCATAGCGCATAAATAACTGCCATGTCGATGAAAAGTACTGCCATTTGGTGCCATTTTGAGGAGACATGAGGCCTGAGACACGAGATTGGATTCAATCGGCGATCTCGTGTCGCGTGTCGCGTGTCGCATGTCGCGTGTCGCGTGTCGCGTGTCTCCCATTCTGCAAGCTGTTTAGCATCTGCTCCCTCAAGTCGTGTGCTACCAATTTTGCAGCCGCGTTCTGCCAGTTGTAGAGCGTGCGCTCCGGCACCATTGCCTGGAACCAGTCCAGCGCCAGCTGGGCCGATGGGTCGAGGCGCTCATGGGTGGTGCGCCGACTGTAGGGCTTGAGCCCGGCGATGTAGGGAAAATACAATGCGTTGTAATGCCGCCATTCATCAGATGCCCCGAAGTCGCCCTGGCCGCGCGGTTTGAGACGCGCCACGGATTCCGCCAGCAGCACCTTGAGCTCGATCGCCGGCTCGAGGCTTTCGATTGGGGCGCTGCGGTGGGCGAGGCGCCGCTCGATCTGGGGCAGCCGCGTAAGTGGGCTGGTCGCCAGGCGCGGCAGGTCGCCGTAGTGGCTGAGTGCGCGGCGAGTCAGGCGCGCGAACTCGGCCTCGTCGAGTTGCGCCAGGTCGAGCCCGGCGTTGATCCGCGGCAGCGCGCTGGCCGCTGCGCGGGCCTCGTCGCGCGCACGGCGCAGCCGCGGCGACCCGGCGAAGACCAGCTGGTCGAGCGCCGACTGGAGAGGGTTGGCGAAGATTGTGAGCCCGATCGCGGCGGCCAGGGTGGTGAGCAGCAGCGCCAGCATGGCGAAGCTCAGCCCCACGCCGACGATCGCCAGAGCGATCTGCGATCCAAAGAGCAGCGCCGCCAGCAGCGCAGCGACAAACGAGCGCGAGATATCGGCGATCAGCGTCTCGCCCTCGTCAAAGGCGTCGAAGCCAGCGATCGCGATGTCGAGCAGCACCAGATCGCCGCCGATCCCCAGAAGCGCCCAGTCGCGCGGAAGCCAGCCGAATGGGACCAGCATGAGTGCAAGGCCAAGTGTGAAGAATAGAGTTGCGGCCAGCAGCAATCCCAGGCTTCCCCGCGGCCGGATGGCGTGGCGGTAGCGCACCACGAGGGCGAGACCCAGCAGCAGCGGTATGAATGTCAGCAGCGCCAGCACGATATAGATCGGGCCGGCGCCGCTGCGCTGGTCGAGTGCAAGGCCGGTGCCCGCGGCGAACAGATAGCCGACTGCGGCGGCTGGCAGTAGGATGTGGCTCCACCAACGAGCCAGTGGCGAGCGCAGTGGCGCCTCTTCCGGCAACACCTGGACCAGGGCACCTGTCCAAAACACCGCCGGTAGTAGCACCAGAAATTGCTGCGTAAGCAGGAGCATAGCAGTGATCGTGATGCCCAGTGAGTAGGCGCTCAGGATCTCGGCGGCCAGGCTGAGCGCGTAGGCCAGTAGACCTAATCCGGCATAGCGCAGCAGCGCTTTGGCTGGGTTGCGGGCCAGCAGGTACAGCCCCAGCCACAGCGCGAAGCTAAAAGTCACAATATTGATTGTGAGCAGTCCTGCTTGCAGCTGTTCGTCTCTCATACTCCGCGATCTCATCTCTGAGCTTGGTCGATCTCCAGCGCCGCCAGATACCCACCGGGTATCCAACCATCTTCGCTAGGTCGCCGACCAGCCGGATGAGCGGAATAAGTGCGGCTGCGGCGAGCAGCCCGCGCGCGGAAAGCTCCGGGGCGCGCGCGCGTACTCGCCGCAGCGGCGCCTGGCAGTAGGCAAGTATGCCTGGCAGCGCTAGTGTTAGCAGCCACGGCCGCCGGCTCGCCCC
>DATFXE010000814.1:0-2886 GCA_035258585.1 Roseiflexaceae bacterium
GTTGGGGGTGTGGGGGCGGCTCCGCCGCCCCCACACCCCCACCTGCAAGAAGAATATCTCCTATTCATCCCCTCGGTCCTTTCGGGTGTGGTGGTGAATCATGAGTTGCGTGACGCCTTGCTGGCGCTGCGCCGGCCCACACCGCTGGCCGACCTGCGCGCCCAGCTGCCGCCAGAGCTGATCGAGCGCTGCTTCGGGCTGGGCATCCTAGTCGACGATCTGCCCTCTGAGCCGCCAGCGGCCGGCGATACGTTAGTGGCATGGCTGCATACCACCAATGCCTGCAATCTGCGCTGCACCTACTGCTACCTGACCAAAACCGACGAGGCCATGAGCGCTGAGACCGGGCGTGCGGCTGTGGATGCGATTGTGCGCTCGGCGCTCCATCACGGCTACCGCACGATCAAGCTGAAGTTCGCCGGCGGCGAGGCCAGCCTGAACTTCCCGCTGGTTTGGGAGCTGCACGACTACGCCCAGGCGGCAGCAGCGGCGCACGATCTGGCGATCGAGTCGGTGGTGCTCAGCAACGGTGTAAGGGTCGGCCGGGCCAGCCTACGCGAACTACGGCGACGCGGCATCAGGCTGATGATCTCGCTGGATGGCTTCGCGAACGACCACGACGCGCAGCGCGTCTTCGCGAACGGACAGGGCTCGTTCGGCGCGGTGGAGCGCACGCTCGAGCGGGCGCGCGAGGAAGGCCTGCGGCCGGATATCTCTGTCACTGTCTCGGGGCAGACGGCCGGCGGCCTGGCGGCGCTGGTCGGCTGGCTGCTCGACCGCGACCTGCCGTTCAACTTGAACTTCTATCGCGAGAACGATTGCTCGTCCGGCTTCAAAGAGCTTCAACTCGACGAGCGACGGATCGTGGCCGGTATGCTCGCCGCCTTTGGGGTGATCGAGCAGCGCCTGCCAGAGCGCAGCTTGCTCGCCGCGCTGGTGGATCGCGCCAACCTGGCGACTCCACATAGTAAGACCTGCGGCGCCGGCGAGAGCTACATGGTGATCGACCAGCGCGGGGGAGTGGCGAAGTGCCAGATGGAGATCGAGCGAACCGTCACCAGCGTTTACGCCGCCGACCCGCTTGGCGTCATTCGCGCCGACACGATCGGGGTGCGCAACCTGCCGGTGCAGGAGAAAGCCGGCTGCCGCGACTGCGCCTGGCGGCTGTGGTGCGCCGGCGGCTGCGCGGTCGCTACCTTCCGGGCAACCGGCCGCTACGATGTGCAATCGCCGAACTGCGGGATCTACAAGGCGCTCTACCCGGCGGCGCTGCGCCTGGAAGGGCTGCGCGTGCTCAAGTACGGCGCGCGCGAATACTATGGCGTGAGCGGTTCTTGATCTTTTCTATTTTGGTTTTTTCGCTCTACGAGCGAAAAAACCAAAATAGATAGGAGTTACGCGGTTGGGAGGTTTGGAGGGCTTTGCCGTCCAAAGAAGGTTCTCGGGGGCCAGCGGCCCCCGCGCCCCGCTAAAACACTAACTGCGTAAGTCCTAATAGAAAAGAAAGTGCTTTTTAAATAGAACTCTATCGTCCCGCCAGGCCGGTGGTGGAAATGCCGGCGATGATCCGCCGCTGGAAGATAATGTACAGGATCAACGGCGGCGTCGAGGCGATCACTGCGGCAGACATGGTAATGCCGCGCTGCACATAGTTGCCCTGGCCCAATATCGCCAGGCCGGCCGGCAATGTCAGCTTGTTGCGATCGCTCAGCACGATCAGCGGCCAAAACAGATCATTCCAGGAAAATAGGAACGTGAAGATACCTAACGCGACCAGCGCCCCCTTGACCAGCGGCAGGCAGATCTGCCAGTAGACTCGAAAGCGCCCTGCGCCGTCGACGATCGCCGCCTCCTCCAATTCCTTAGGAATACTCTGGAAGTGCTGCCGCAGCAGGAAGATACCGCCCACGCCCGCGCCAGCAGGCCAGATCAGCGCGTTCGGCGTGTCAAGAAAGTTCAGGTTGCGCAGCAAGATGAACACCGGGATCAGCGTCACCGCACCCGGCACCATCAAGCTGGTCAGCAGCATGAAGAAGATCACATCCCGCCCAGGAAACTCCAGCCGCGCGAACGCATAGGCCGCCAGTGACGAGAGCAATAAGACCAAAGTCGTGATCGATGTCGAGGCGACCATGCTATTGATAAACCAGCGGAACACTGGCAGGGTCGGGTCGCTGAACACGCGGTAGAAGTTATCGAGCGTGGGATGTTCGGGAATATACTTAATCGGCCAGGCCAGCGTATCCTGCTCCGGCGTGAACGCCTGCGAGACCATGTAGGCGATCGGCACCATCACAACGATGCCGGCTGCGACAAGCACAATGTATAACGTGACAAGCCCGAGCGAGATGCTGCGCGGGCGGCGGGTCGAAAGCTGTGCAGCCCTGGTGGTCATCATGCACCTCCTAGTATTCCGCTCGGCTGCGCAGCAGCACGAACTGGATCAGCGTCACGACGATCATGATCGCGGCGAGCGATACCGCCATTGCCGAAGCGTAGCCCAGGCGGAAGAACGCCCACGCCGTCTGATACAGGTAGATCAGGACGGTGCGCGACTCGTGGCCCGGTCCGCCATTCGTCATAACAAACGACTGGCCGAACATCTGCATCTCGCCAATGAACTGTGTCACCAGCACAAACAGCAGCGTGGGAATAAGCAGCGGTATGGTTATTCTGAAGAAGGTCTGAAGCTGCCCGGCGCCATCCAACTTGGCGGCCTCGTAAAGGTGCTCGGGAATATTCTGTAAGCCCGCCAGGAAGACAAGCATCGGAAACCCGAATGTCCACCAGACTGTGGCAAGCGAGATCGACGGAAGCACCAGCTTGGCGTCGCCCAGCCAGATGATGCGCGGGCCGTTAAAGATATCGGTGATATAGTAGTTGAGC
>DATFXE010000815.1:0-2772 GCA_035258585.1 Roseiflexaceae bacterium
GGTGGTTCTATCGGGTATGGTGGATAATTCGGATCGCCTCGCCTGATCGGATCTGTTGGTGTTTTCACACGAAACCGGCATCGATGACCCCCTCGAGCTGCTGCCGCAGTCCACTCCGCCTCCTGCCAAACACATATGCGGCTATCTCGCCCGCTTCCCCCTCCTCACCCCGCACCCATTGGCGCGGGTAGGAGCGGCACCGCCAGCAGATCTCCGACTGTCCAGCGTCGCTTGGTCAACCCGGCTGCCATGGCCGGCGTCCGCTGGCGATACCGCTGCCTCTGGCGGTTGCCGCCTCTATCAATGGGCTGTCCCAGCGCCACTCGGAGCGACTCGTGTGGGCGCACGAAATGGTAATAGCCCCGCCACCAATCCAGATGCAGGAGCAGATGCGGTGCTTGCTGGGCAGTTGACCAGGTTTGCCGCACCAGCGCTGCCACGCTCTGCCGTAGCGTCAGGTTGATGCGCTCGACAAACGCCGTGTTCAGTTTCCCACTCAGCCCCAGCGTCTGTAACCTTGTCTTCAGCGCCACACGCGTCCCGCACCGCATGACGTACGTGACGCCGACCAACTTCCGGCGCCGATACGCCTTCTTCACTTGGCCATAGATCAGTCCCGCTGCCACTTGCCACTGGCGCGCGCGTCGCCCCGCACCCGCGACCCATTGCCCAAAATGGGCGGTGAGCGCATAGAAATACAGGTTCAAGCCGTCGCTGGTGAACACAGGGATGCAATCGGGGGTCAACTGCTGGTGCAGGGCATGCACCACTGCGTGCGCGGCGGTCTGGGTACGGGCACCCAGATGCAGCACTGGGATGATTTTGGTGATCGGATCAACCGCCACCCACAGCCACAGGGTGTGTGCGCGGCTCCGCAGCCGCGTGCGGATCTCATCCAATTGTATATGCGGCAGGTGGAGGTGCTGGAAGAAGCGATTGTGGAGGGTGGCGCTATGCTCACCAGCCCGCGTGAGCCATCTCGTGATCGTGGCGTGGCGATGTCCGAACACCCGCACCGCGGCAGCGACAGAGAGCCCTTCCGCCAGGGCGGCGAGCACTTCTGCAACGCGCTGGGACGCAGTTTTAAGCCGATAGAGCGGGGTAGCGCGCCGGGTGCTGAAGGTACCCCCACATGCCTGGCAGCGCAACGTCTGAATCCGCTCGCAGCGCCCGTGCGCGCCGTCGCCGACCAGGGCATGGACCTGCCCGTCGGTAATCCGGAAGTAGGCACACTGGCGGTTGGGGCAGGCGAAGCCCTGGGTGGCAATCCGTTTAGGCGCGCCACGGCGGCTTTTGATCTCGCGCCATGGTGTCACTGGCGGAGGCGGCGGGACGCTTGGCGCTGGAGGTGCTGTGTGCCGACGGCAGGCCAGGCAGTCGTCTGGGGTGCGCGGCTTCAACAGCCGCTGAACCGTGGCGGCGACGGCGGCGGTGTGCGGCAGGGGATAGAGACGGCGATGCCAGGCCCAAATCAGCCATGCCAGGAGAAGGATGAGCATGAGCCAGCTCACAGCGGTCGACATTGGCGGCCTCACAACACGGTTCAAGATAAATCGTATTCCCAGGAAGCATACAGAGGTCGGCTGGGGCGGTCAAGTGGTCACGACACGAGGCGTGGAATTATCCACTACCAAGAGAGGGAGCACCCATCATGCAGAAGTATCTGCAAGAGGAAGTGCTCGCCGCCCACGGCATCGAACACTTCGACGCCTGGGCCAGCACATTTGCCGAGACGCAGACGGTGTTCGAGATGACGCCGGACGGCGGGGGCTTCCGGATGAACACGCGCCTGTGCAAGTTCGTGAACTTGCCGGAGCTGTTCAATCTGTGGTTCCAGATGACGTTCTCGCGCAGCCGCGAGCAGCTGGGGCTACCCACGCCCAGGCTGATCAGCGGCAAGCCCATCCCGATCAGCGTTCCCGGTTCGTCCACGCTCAAGGCGCTGGTCCGCTCGTTCGTAGAAAGGGTCGAGGCGATCAAGAACGGGTCGGTCGAGCCGTGGCAAGACAATATGTTGAAGGTCACGTCCGACGGCCGCAAGGCTGCGCTGGACGTGCGCCTGCTCACAGGTGGCGCCGAGGAGCCGGCCTGCAAGATCAATATGCTGGTCAACACGGTCGCGGAGCTGCATCATCGCTTCGACGCCGCCAAGGCCACGCAGCTGATCTACTGCGAGCTGTCCACGCCCAAGTCCAGCGGCCAGGCGCAGGAGGGCAAGCAGCCGGCAGAGGACATGGACGGTGGCGAGGCAGCTGACGTCCAGTTGGACAAGAGCTTCGTGTACCACGAGATTCGTGCCAAGCTGGCGGCGCGCGGCATCCCCGCCGAGCAGGTCGCTTTCATCCAGGAGCACAACACCAAGACCAGGCGCGCGGCGCTGTTCGCGGCCATGAACCGCGGCGACGTGCGCGTGCTGATCGCCTCCAAGCAGTCCACCGGCATGAATATCCAGAAACGGCTGATTGCCCTCCACAACCTGGACGCGCCATGGCGACCGGGCGACCTGGAGCAGCGCGTCGGGCGGATCGAGCGGCAGGGCAACCTGTGGCCCGAGGTATTCGTGTGCAACTACGTCACTGAATCGAGCTTCGATGGCTACATCTGGCAGACTTTAGAGACGAAATCCCGCTTCATTCAGCAGATGCGCTCGGGCGATGTCACCATCCGCGCGATCGACGACATCTCCGAGGTGGTGCTGTCGGCAGCAGAGATCAAGGCGATCACCAGTGGCAATCCCAAGGTCATCCGCAAGGTGCAGCTGGACGCCGAGCT
>DATFXE010000816.1:0-8469 GCA_035258585.1 Roseiflexaceae bacterium
CGGCGGCCAGGCCGAGGTCAAAGGTGTTGGCGGCACCTGGAAGGACCTGACCGACAACGTCAACTCGATGGCGGGCAATTTGACCACCCAGGTGCGCAACATCGCCGATGTCACCACGGCGGTGGCTAATGGCGACCTATCGCGCAAGATCACCGCCGACGCACGCGGCGAAATTCTGGAGCTGAAGGTCACGATCAACACGATGGTCGACCAGCTGAATGGCTTTGCCTCGGAGGTGACGCGCGTGGCGCGTGAGGTGGGTACGGAGGGCAAGCTTGGCGGCCAGGCCTACGTGCGCGGCGTCGGCGGGGTCTGGAAGGACCTGACCGACAACGTCAACTCGATGGCTGGTAATTTGACCACCCAGGTGCGCAACATCGCCGAAGTGACCACCGCGGTGGCCAATGGCGACCTCTCGAAAAAGATCACCGTCGACGTCCAGGGCGAGATCCTGGAGCTGAAGAACACGATCAATATCATGGTCGACCAGCTCAACTCGTTCGCATCCGAGGTGACGCGCGTGGCGCGTGAGGTCGGTACCGAGGGCAAGCTCGGCGGCCAGGCCCAGGTCAAGGGCGTGGCAGGCGTCTGGAAAGACCTGACCGATAACGTCAACTCGATGGCCAACAACCTGACCGACCAGGTGCGCGGCATCGCACGGATCGTTACGGCGGTGGCGAACGGCGATCTGAAGCGCAAGCTAACGCTGGACGCCAAGGGCGAGATCGCCGCGCTGGCCGACACAATCAACGAGCTGACCGACACGCTGGCCACGTTCGCCGATCAGGTGACCACGGTGGCGCGCGAGGTCGGTATCGAGGGCAAGCTGGGCGGCCAGGCCAAAGTGCCTGGCGCCGCCGGCACATGGCGCGATCTGACCGATAATGTGAACCAGCTGGCCGCCAACCTGACGACCCAGATCCGCACGATCGCCGAGATCGCCACCGCGGTGACCAAGGGCGATCTGACGCGCTCGATCGCGGTGGAGGCTCAGGGCGAGGTGGCCGAGCTGAAGGACAACATCAACCAGATGATCGCCAACCTGCGCGATACGACCCAGAAGAACCAGGAGCAGGACTGGCTAAAGACCAACGTCGCCCGCTTCACCCGCATCCTGCAGGGCCAACGCGACCTGGAGACCGTCTCGAAGCTGATTTTGTCCGAGCTTGCGCCGCTGGTGTTCGCGCAGCAAGGACTGTTCTATGTGATGGATGGCGACGGCGAACAGCCGATGCTGAAGCTGCTCAGCAGCTACGCCTACCGCGAGCGCAAGCACTTGGCCAACCGCTTTGCCCTGGGTGAGGGGCTGGTGGGCCAGTGCGCGCTGGAGAAGGAGCGCATCCTCCTGACGGATGTGCCAACCGACTACATCAAGATCAGCTCCGGCCTGGGCGAGGCCACGCCGCTCAATATCGTGGTGCTGCCGGTCGTGTTCGAGGGTGAGGTCAAGGCCGCGATCGAGCTGGCGTCGTTCTACCGCTTCAGCGAAATCCACCTGACCTTCCTCGACCAGCTGACTGAGAGCATCGCGATCGTGCTCAACACCATCGCCGCCAGCATGCGCACCGAGCAGCTGCTCAAGCAGTCGCAGTCGCTGGCCGAGGAGCTGCAAGGCCAGCAGCAGGAGCTGACCGAGACCAACAAGCGGCTCGAGCAGCAGGCCCGCTCGCTCCAGGCTTCCGAGGATCTGCTCAAGCAGCAGCGCGAGCAGCTCCAGCAGACCAACGAGGAGCTGGAGGAAAAAGCCGAGCTGCTCTCGCGCCAGAACATGGAGGTCGAGCGCAAGAATGTCCAGATCGAGCTGGCCCGGCGGTCGATCGAGGAGAAGGCCCAGCAGCTGGAGGTCACCTCCAAGTACAAGTCGGAATTTCTGGCCAATATGTCGCACGAGCTGCGCACGCCGCTCAACAGCCTGTTGATCCTGTCGCGGCTGCTGGCCGAAAATGTCGACGGCAACCTGACCCCCAAGCAGATCGAGTTCGCCACCACCATCCACGCCTCCGGCTCGGATCTGCTGACCCTGATCAACGATATCCTCGATCTGGCCAAGATCGAGTCCGGTACGATGACAGTCGAGGCCGACGAGGTGCAGTTTGCCGACCTGCGTACCAGCATGGAGCAGACGTTCGCCCAGATCGCGCGCGACAAAGGGCTCGACTTCGCGATCGAGTTCGATGCCGAGCTGCCACAGGCGATCACGACCGACTCGAAGCGCTTGCAGCAGGTGCTGAAGAATTTGCTGTCGAATGCGTTCAAGTTCACCGAGCAAGGCGGTGTGACCATGCGGGTCGCGCCGGCGAGCGATGGCTGGAACACCGAGCATGAGGGGCTCAGCCGTGCCGATCAGGTGGTCGCCTTCGCAGTCAGCGATACTGGTATTGGTATCCCGGCAGACAAGCAGCGGATCATCTTCGAGGCTTTCCAGCAGGCCGATGGCACTACCAGCCGCAAGTATGGCGGCACCGGCCTGGGGCTGTCGATCAGCCGTGAGATCACGCGCATGCTGGGCGGCGAGATTCGCCTGATCAGCACGCCCGGCGCCGGCAGCAGCTTCACGCTCTTCCTTCCGCTGCGCTATCAGCCGCAGCCAGCCGATACCAGCGATGAGGCCCTGGAAGTGCGGCGCGGTCGCAACGGCAAGGTTGCCAGGGAGCGGGCGCCTATGCCGCATGCCGAGAATGGCGCGGCGAGCCAGGATCTGCTGGGCGCGAGCGAAATCGAAGACGATCGTGACGTCATCCAGTCGGGCGACCGAGTGTTCCTGATCATCGAAGACGATCCTGGGTTCGCGCGCATCCTGCTCGACATGGCGCGCGAAAAAGGCTTCCGCGGCGTCGTCGCCTTGCGCGGTGATATTGGGCTGGCGCTGGCGCGGGTCTACAGGCCCGACGCGATCACGCTCGACATCGATCTTCCCGTTATCGGCGGCTGGACGATATTCGATCGCCTCAAGCACGACCCCAATACGCGCCACATTCCGATCCATATCATCTCGGTGGCCGAGGAGCGCCAGCGCGGCCTGCAAATGGGCGCGATCGCCTATGTGCAGAAGCCATCAAACCCCGAGGAGCTACGCGACGTGTTTGCGAATACGCGCGGCTTTGTCGAGCGCCAAGTCCGCAACCTGCTGGTGGTCGAAGACGACGAGGTCCAGCGCCAGAGCATCGTCGAGCTGATCGGCAACGGCGATGTGGAGACCATCGCGGTCGGCAGCGGCGCCGACGCGCTCGCGGCGCTACAGTCCGCCCGCTTCGACTGTATGGTGCTCGACCTGGGCCTGCCCGACATGAACGGTTTCGAGCTGATCGAACGGATCAAGCGCGAGGTCGGGCTGACTGATATTCCGATCATTGTCTATACTGGTAAGGATCTGACCAGAAAGGAGGAGACTGAGCTAAAGCGGCTGGCCGATACGATCATCGTCAAGGATGTCAAGTCGATGGATCGCCTGCTCGATGAGACAGCCCTGTTTCTGCACCGCGTCGAGGCCAATCTGCCGCCGCCGGCTCGCCACATGCTCGAGCAGCTGCACAAGACCGACCCCGTGCTGGCCGGCAAGAAAGTGCTGATCGTCGACGACGATGTGCGCAATATCTTCGCGCTGACCAGCGTGCTGGAACGCTATGAGATGCAGATCCTCTACGCAGAAAACGGCAAAGACGGCGTCGACGTGCTGCAAAGCAACCCGGACATCAATGTCATCCTGATGGATGTGATGATGCCCGAGATGGATGGCTATCAGACGATGCGTGTGATCCGCAAGATGCACAAGTTCAAATTGCTGCCGATGATTGCCCTGACTGCCAAGGCCATGAAAGGCGACCGCGAGAAATGCATCGAGGCAGGCGCGTCGGACTATATCACCAAGCCCGTCGATACCGAACAGCTGCTGTCCTTGCTGCGCGTGTGGCTGTACAAGTAGATCGCCAGTCAGCAGTCGGCAGTAAGCAGTAGCCAGCAGTAGTCTGCCGACTGCCAACTGTCGACAGCTGACTGTCACCTGGGGGAAAGCGATGCCATCCCAACAACCTATCAACATTCTACTCGTGGACGATCGCTCGGAGAACCTTCTGGCACTTGAAGCGCTGCTCAGTCCGCTCGGCTACAATCTGGTCCTGGCCCGATCCGGCGAGGAGGCGCTGCGCTGCGTCCTGCACTACGACTTCGCGGTGATTCTGCTGGATGTGCAGATGCCAGCGATGGATGGCTTCGAGACGGCCGAGCTGATCCGCGGTCGCGAACGATCGCGCGATACGCCGATCATCTTCCTGACGGCGGTCAGCACAAGCGAGTTGCATATTTCCAGGGGCTATATCGCCGGCGCGGTCGATTACCTGCTCAAGCCGTTCATGCCGGAAATTCTGCTCTCTAAAGTGGCGATCTTCGTCGATCTGTATGCCAAAACTGCCCAGGTGCGCGAGCAGGCGCAGGAGCTACAGGCTACGATTGGTTCCTTGAAGCACGAGATCGCCGAGCGCCAGCGCGTCGAAGCCGAGCTACGGCACGCGAGCGACGAGCTGGAGCGGCGTGTGGCCGAGCGGACGGCCGGCCTCGCGGAGGCCAATCAGGCCTTGCGGGCGGAGATCGCCGAGCGCCATCGCCTCGAGGTGCAGCTCATCCAGTCACAGAAGATGGAGAGCATCGGCCGCCTGGCCGGCGGTATCGCGCACGATTTCAACAACCTGCTGATGGCGATCTCCGGCTACGCCGAACTGGCCATCGATGCTCTGCCGCCCGATCATTACGCACGTGATGACCTGGACGAGATTCGCAAGGCGGCGGCGCGGGCGGCCGGCCTCACGCAGCAGCTGCTGGCCTTTGCACGCAAGCAGATCATGGACCCGCGTGTGATCCACCTGACCGATCTGGTGCGCGATGTGGAGAAGCTGCTACAGCGCCTGATCGGCGCAGATATCGAGATTGTCCTGGAACGAGCGGATGATCTCGGCTATGTCCGGGCCGATTTCGGGCAGATCGAGCAACTGCTGATCAACTTGGCGGTGAATGCCCGTGATGCCATGCCCGACGGTGGCCAGTTGACAATTCAGGTTGGCAATGTCGTGTTGGATGCACACGATGCCAGCGCGGCTGATAATCTTACGCCGGGAGCCTACGTTCGGCTGTCGGTTAGCGATACCGGAGCAGGAATGGATTTGCTGACGCAGGCGCATCTGTTCGAGCCGTTCTTCACCACCAAGGAGCGCGGACGTGGCACTGGCCTGGGTCTGGCGACATGCTATGGGATCGTCAAGCAGCATGCCGGCCACATCGCCTGCGTAAGCGCGATGGGCAAAGGGACGACCTTCGATGTCTACCTGCCGTGCGTGGATGAGCAGCCTGACGAGCTGCCGCTGAGCCCGCAGCAGCCTGATCTGCCGGGCGGCGACGAGCGAGTGCTGCTGGTCGAGGACGAGGCGGCAGTGCGCTCGCTGCTGGCCCGAATGCTGCGCGATCTGGGCTATAACGTGGCAGAATTGTCCAATGGCGAAGAAGCGCTCCAGTATGTTCAGGCGCATACGGGCGAGCGCTTCGACCTGTTGCTGACTGATGTGGTGATGCCGCGCATGGGCGGTGAGAAGCTTGCCGAGCAGCTCAAAGCCATCGATCCCGTGCTCAAGGTCTTGTTTATCTCCGGCTACGCCGATAGCGCGACGATCGCACAAGGGCGGCTCCAATCCGACATGCTGGTCCTGACCAAGCCGTTTGAGCAGCTGGCCCTGGCGCGGCGCGTGCGCGAAGCGCTGGATAGATGACATGAACGAGTCCAACGCCCGTACCGAACTTGAAGAGATTGAGATCCAGCTGTTGCTGGAAGGGATCTATCGGTATTATGGATTCGATTTTCGTAACTACGCCTTGGCCTCGCTCAAGCGCCGGATCTGGAGCGCGGTGCATGCCGAGGGGTTGACCAGGATCTCGGCATTTCAGGACCGTGTGCTGCACGACGCGGCATGTCTTGAACGTCTGCTGCTCATGCTCTCGGTCAATGTTACGGGCATGTTTCGCGATCCAGGCTTTTATCTGGTGTTTCGCGCCAAGGTCGTGCCACTGCTGAAGACCTACCCGTTCATTCGCATCTGGCATACGGGCTGCTCGACTGGCGAGGAAGCGTACTCGATGGCGATTCTGCTGCGCGAGGAAGGCTTGTACGATCGCTGCCGGATCTACGCCACCGATATGAACGAAGCGGTGCTGAAACAGGCACGCGCAGGTATCTTTCCAATCAACCGGATGCGCGAATACACCAATAACTATCTCAATGCCGGCGGCAAGTGTTCCTTTTCCGAATACTACACGTCCGACTATGACAGCGCGATCTTCAATGCCTCGTTGCGCACAAATATGGTTTTTTCGCAGCACAATCTGGCGATGGATCGCTCGTTCAACGAATTTCACGTGATCCTGTGTCGCAATGTGCTGATCTACTTCAACAAGACGCTTCAAGCGCGGGTACATGAGCTGCTTTACGAAAGCCTGACGAAGCTTGGCGTGCTTGGCCTGGGCCATCAGGAGTCGATTCGGTTCAACCCGCACGAGCATCACTATGAGGAGCTGGAGCCTGGCTCGCGCCTGTATCGCAGGATCGCGTGAGTTGCCGATGAGGCGAGAGGGCGATCGGGCGAATGGGCGATGGGTGACATTTCCATCGCCCACTCACCCACTCGCTCACTCGCTCACTCGCTTGGAAAGTGTATGCCGGGGTATGACATCATCGTGATCGGCGCGTCGCTTGGTGGGTTACGCGCGATGTCAGTGCTGCTGCCGGGGCTGCCGGCCGATTTCCCGCTCCCGATCGTGCTCGTGCAGCATCGCCACGTCGATCCCAATGGCTCGTTGAGCGCGGTGCTCCAGCGCTGGAGCGCCCTGGCGGTCGAGGAGGTCGAAGATAAGCAGGAGATTCGTTCAGGGCGGGTCTATCTGGCCCCTTCGGATTACCACCTGTTGGTCGAGCCGGGCAGCTTCGCGCTCTCGACCGAGGCGCCGGTGGCATATGCGCGGCCGTCGATCGATGTGCTGTTCGAGTCGGCTGCTAGCGCCTACGGCGAGCGGAGCGTCGGCGTGATTCTTACTGGCGCCAACGACGACGGTTCGCGCGGACTGCTGCGGCTCAAGCAGTGTGGCGGCCTCGCCCTGGTCCAGGAGCCAGCCACAGCCGAATGCGCGGTCATGCCGGCGGCGGCAATAGCGGCGGTCCGGGTGGATCATATTCTTGCCCTGGCGCTGATTGCGCCGTTTCTGGTCGATCTCTGCCGCCCCGAATCGAGGTAAGCGACGATGCCAATCGAACATCCTGTCAACATTCTGCTGGTCGATGACCACGCCGAAAACCTGCTCGCCCTGGAGGCGATGCTGGACCCGCTCGGCCAGAACCTCGTGAAGGCGCAATCGGGCGAGGAGGCGCTGAAGTGTTTGCTGCGGCAAGATTTCGCCGTGATCTTGCTCGACGTCCAAATGCCGGGTATGGATGGTTTCGAGACCGCTGAGCTCATCCGCGGCCGCGAGCGCTCGAAACACATACCAATCATTTTTCTGACAGCGGTCAACGCCAACGAAGCCAATGTCTCACGCGGCTATGAGGTCGGCGCGGTCGATTACCTGCTGAAGCCGATTGTGCCTGAGATTCTGATCTCCAAAGTTACGGTGTTTGTCGATCTCTGCCGCAAGACCGCCAAGATCGAGCGGCAGGCCGAGGAGCTCGAGGCGACAATTCGCGCTCTGGAGCACCAGATCGACGAGCGTGTGCGCACCGAGGCGGCGCTGCGCCAGGCGCGTGATCAGCTCGAGCAGCGCGTGCGCGAGCGCACTGCCGGGCTCGCCGAGGCCAACCAGGCGCTGCGCACCGAGATCGCCGAGCGCGAGCGCGCCGAGCAGGCCCTGCGCTTCCTGGCCGAGGCCAGCAGCATGCTGGCCGAGCCGCTCGAGTATGAAGATCGGCTGTCGAACGTCGCGCGTCTTTCGGTACCTACGATCGCCGATTGGTGCGCGATCGATATCTTGGAAGATAGCGGCCGGCTGCGGCGTGTGGCGGTCGCTGCCGTGAATCCGGCCAAAGAGATGCACGAGCGCGAGCTTCAGCGGCGCTTTCCCTTCGACACCGAATCCCCACATGGCGTGGCGCAGGTACTGCGGACCGGCCGGCCCGAGCTGTGCTCCGAAATTCCCGACGAGCTGCTGATCGCCTCGGCGCGCGACGCGGCGCATCTCGAGATGTTGCGCGCCACCGGCTTGAAGTCGTCTATCAGTGTGCCGCTTGAGGCTGGCGGTCGGATCATGGGCGCGTTGACGATCGCCATGGCCGAGTCCGATCGACGCTACGGGCGGGGCGATCTGCCGCTCGCCGACGACCTGGCGCGGCGTATCGCCATGGCGATCGACAATGCGCGGCTGTATCGTTCGGCGCAGGAATCGGTCCGCATGCGCGATATCTTTCTGTCAGTCGCCGCGCACGAGCTGCGCACGCCGCTGACC
>DATFXE010000817.1:0-8874 GCA_035258585.1 Roseiflexaceae bacterium
TGCTGATATACACCAACCGGCTGGTCGTTCAGAAAACCTTCGACGCGCAGCGCCGTCACCAGATCGCCGACCGGCAGCAGCTGCTTGAACTTGAGGAACGCCTGGGTCGCGAGCTGAGCGACCGTGCGCGTGCCGTCCATCTGGTGCCACAGCTCGCGCTGAAGCTCCGTCAGGCGCAGGTAATTGCCGCGCGGGCTGCGGATGACGGTGAGCTGCTGGTCGCCCTCGACAAGCACTTCTTCCGCCACATCGGGCACGGCGTGCGGGCAATACTGCGCCGGGTCGAGGCGCTGCGCCAGCGCGGCCCACATGCCAGTAGCAGCGGCAGCCTGGCCGGTCAGCAGCCGGCGCTCGAGGCCGCGCCAGATATCACCCGACCCGAGCGTAGGCGCGTCGACAGCTTGCGCCAGCGTGTGCCATAACCCAGCCGGCATGTGGCGCTCGAAGACCTGCTCGATTCGTTGCTCGGCCGCAATGATTGACATTGCTCACCTGTGGATCACAGATAGTGTAAAGAGAGTGGCAACGGTAGATTTCCTCTCTTTAATAATAACGCATCTTGAAAATACTGGATATGGCAGCAACCGCCCTGTGCACCACCTCACACCAAACTGTAAGGGTTCGCTAGAACGATGGCTTATTCGACAAGCGTGAATGTGCTTCGTGATGGTCTAGACAAAGCAGCTAGTATAAAGTATGCTACTAGTTCACAGGGCTTAGGCAGTCGGCATATGTAGGGAGATTTCGGGGCGGTTGCACCGCCCCCGCACCCCACCGCGTAAGTCATGTAATTCATAGGACTTACGCAGTCGTCCACTGTGGGGAGGTTTGGAGGGCTGCAAGCCCTCCAAGATTCTTCGTTCTGGCTCACTATGGCGGCTTCGCCGCCATAGTGAGCCAGAACGAAGAAGACCTTGGGGAGGCGGAGCCTCCCCAAACCCCTCCACCGCGTAAGTCATGTAATTCATAGGCGTGGGTCACCAGGAGGGTCTATGGAGCCGAGCGACGAGTCGCTCGTGCTGGCGTGTCGGCGCGGCGATGCGACTGCATGGGAAGCATTGGTCGAGCGATACCAGCGGCTAATCTATACAATCGCCCGCCACGCCGGTCTGGACGATGAGCTGTGCGCCGATGCCTTTCAGCATGTGTTCACGATGCTGGTCGAGCACCTCCACCTGATCGAACACCCCGCCACGATTGGTACCTGGCTGGCGACGACGGCACGTCATGAAGCCTGGCGGATCAGCCGCCGCGAGCGATTGGCGCGCCTGGCCGGCGAGTATGATGAACTGGCTGCTTCTTCCGCCGATGCAGCGCTGCCACCAGATGATCTGCTGCTGCGCCTCGAAGCGCAGCAGCACATCCGCACCGCGATGGCAGCGCTCAACGAACGCTGCCGACGGCTGCTGACGGCGCTTTTCTATCGTCCCGATCCGCCCGGCTATGCCGAAATCGCCGATGCGCTCGGCGTGAGTGAGGGCAGCATCGGCCCGACCCGCGCGCGCTGCTTGCGGAAGCTGCGCCGACTACTGGAGCAAGACGACCACTAACCAGGCGATGCTATTGACCAGTGATCAGAAGAACGATTCGCCAATAGATCATTCAAAAGATGTAGTATCTTCATGTATTTTTTACTATCGTCACTACTCTATATAAGCAATGGAGACTTACTGATCTGTGCTGACCGGACGCAATGGCACGATAATGGTAGAGCACATTTCGTTCACTACATTGGTCGATCTGGTCGAAGGTCGCCGCGCATTCGACCAACACCTGCGCGCGCATATCGCGGCCTGCCCAGCCTGCGCCGCGGATCTGGCATGGCTCGAACAGATCATCGCGCTTATGCGCGGCGATCAATTGCAGGCGGCCCCACCGGATCTAGTCGCCCACGCGAAGGCATTGTTTCGCGCCCACGCCCTCGACCAGCCAGCCAGAACGCGGCGGCGGCTCATTGCAGTGCTGAACTTCGACAGCGCACGATCGCCGGCGGCGCCTGGCATGCGCGCTGGCGTGCTCGCCACTCGGCAAATGCTCTTCAGCGTCGAGGAGTACAGTGTGGATGTGCGGATCGCGCGGAACGGCACGCTCTGGGCAGTCTCCGGCCAGCTACTTGGCCTAGACAACGCTCGATCGGTCGCTCTGCACGGATCGCAGGGCACGATATGTGGCGCCCTTGATAACCTGAGTGGTTTCTCCCTTCCGCCGGTGCCGGCTGGCACGTATACGCTGACCTTGCACCTGGACGATCTGGATATCGAGATTCCCGCCCTGGAGGTGGGTAGTTAGTGCGGTGCATCATACATTCGCTCCGCGTTCGTCGACGATGGATCGAGCGGATCTAGCAGCACGACTTGCCGCGGCCAGCGATGCGGAACAGGCGACGCTGCTGGCCGGCTATGCCGTGCTCGCCGACTCTGCCCTGGCCCAAGCCCTCAAGACCCTGTATTTCGATACGATCGCCAGCGATCCACAGCTCGCCGCAGGCGCCGCCGCGGCCCTCAGCACGCTGGCCCACGTCAACGATAGCCCGGAGATACAGGCCTTGGCCGCCTGGACTCGCGGCCTGGCAGCCCTGCAGATCGAAGGCCAGAGCGAACGAGCGATTCAGGCGCTCGATGAGGCGGCCGCGCGGTTCGAGGCGATCGACCAGCACCAGACAGCGGCGGCGACCCAGGTAAGCAAAATCCACGCGCTGGCCATGCTCGGCCGCTACGACGAAGCGATCGACTGCGGGCTGAGGGCGCGCGACACGTTGCTGCGCTATGACGACACGCTCTCAGCTGGCAAGATCGAACTCAACCTCGGCAATATCTACCACCGGCGTGACCAGTATCACGAAGCTGAACAGCTCTACCATGCGGCGCGCGAACGGTTCGCGGCGGTTGGCGATGAACGCCTGATGATCTACGCCGACAATGGCTTGGCGAATATCCTGAGCTTGCAGCATAACTTTCGCGCGGCTGCACAGCTCTACGAACAGGCACTGGCGCGCGCGGAGGCGGCCGGGCTCGAGGTCACGCGTGCCGAGATCGAATGCAATCTAGGCTCCCTGAAGCTGTTCCAGGGCCACTACGATCGAGCGTTGGCCTATCTCGAGCAGTCACGCCGCCGCTACGCCGAGTTGGAGATGCCGCACGAATCGGCGATCGCCGAGTTGGAGCTGGCCGACGCCTATCTGGAGCTGAACCTGGCCCCCGAGGCGGCCGCGATCTATACTCGTGCCGGCGCTACCTTTGCCGAGCTAGAGATGCGAGCAGAGCAGGCCCGCACGCTGCTCAACCATGGGCGCGCTCGTCTGCTGCTTGGCGAGATGGAACAGGCGCGCGAACTGCTTGCCGAGGCGCACAGGCTTTACCATGCGGAAGGCAACACGCTCGGCGTAGCACAGGTAAGGGTGGCCGAAGCTCAGCTCGCCTATGCTGCGGGCAGCTACGCCGTTTCGGCGGAGGCGGCGGCTGCCGCCGAAGCGACCGTCGCTCAGACCGGCGCCGTGGGGCAGCGGCTGTTCGCACGCTGGCTGCGTGGCGAGGCAACCCGTGCGCTTGGGCTGAACGATCGGGACGCCCGGCGGCTGCTCGAAAGCGCACTCCAGGAGGCCGACGAGCGTGGCGTGCCGGCCGTCGCGCAGCGCTGTTACACCTCACTTGGTCTGATGGCTAAGGCGAGCGATGATATTGCCGGCGCTGAATCGGCGTTCAAGAGCGCCGTGGTGCTGATCGAGGCGATGCGCGCTCCCTTGCCCGCCGACGAGTTCCGCGCCGCCTTCGCCTCCGACAAACGCACGCCTTACACCGAATTGGTGCAGATTTGTCTAGCCGATAAGGCTGGCGGTCGCGTGGCCGAGGCGTTCGATTATGTCGAACGCGAGCGCTCACGAGCGCTGGTCGAGATGCTGCACGGCGCGATCCGGCTGCCTACCCATCCGCGCGATCCGCTCGAAGCCCGGCTAATCGCGCAGCTGGAGGGGCTGCGCACGGATTTGAACTGGTTCTATAGCCAGATCAACCGCCCCCCGGACGACGACACATCGCGATTGGCGACGATTGAGTCACTCTACCAATCCGCTCGGGAGCGAGAAGCGCAGATCGCCGAAATCCAGCGCCAGCTTCAGCAGCATGACCCCAGCGGACAAGGCGGGCTGGCGCAGTTCGAGGCGCTTGAGATCGAGCAGATTCAGCGAGACCTCGGCCCAGACACGGCGCTGGTCGAATACTATGCCCTCGACGGAGAGTTGTTGGCGCTCGTAGTCACCGATGAAGGTGTCGAGGTGGAGCGCGGCCTGGGAAAGGAGGAGGCGGTCACGTCGGTCCTGGAGCAGTTTCGTTTTCAGATTGGTACGCTGCTTTACGGCGTAGATCGAGTCCGCACGCACCTCTCGCTGCTCACGGCCCGTACGCAGCACCACCTGGTCACGCTCTATGATATGCTGCTGCGGCCAATCGAGGGGCGGCTCGGCGCGCGCCGGCTGGTAGTGGTGCCCTACCACGCTTTGCACTACGTCCCATTCCATGCGCTGCACGACGGTGAAAGCTATCTGATCGAGCGCCGCGAGATCTGCTATGCCCCAAGTGCCGGCCTATTGCATCACTGTCATAGGCAACCGCGCCGGCCGCTGCGGCATGCCCTGCTGCTCGGCATGCCCGACGAGCGCATTCCGCTGGTACGCCACGAGGTCGAGGCGCTCGCCCCGCTCTTCGCCAGCTCCAGTGTGCTAGTGGATGGCCAGGCCACCCGAGCGGCATTGCGCGAGCAAGCCCAGACAGCCGATGTGGTGCATCTGGCATGCCACGGCCAGTTCCGGCCGGACAGCCCGCTCTTCTCTTCGCTGCAGCTGGCAGACGGCTGGCTGACCGTACGCGACGCCTACGATCTCCAGCTCCACTGCCAGCTCGTCACACTCAGCGGGTGCGAAACGGGCGTCAGCGCGATCTCGCCAGGCGACGATCTGATCGGTCTGGCGCGCGGTTTCTTCTCAGCTGGCGCGGCGACGCTGCTGGTAAGTCTGTGGACGGTCGACGACGAGTCGACCGCCGCGTGCATGACATTGTTCTACCAGCAGCTGCGCACTGGCGCTGCTCCCGCCGCCGCGCTGCGCCACGCTCAACGCACACTTCTCGAACACCACCCGCACCCCTTCTTCTGGTCGCCGTTCGTATTACTCGGGCGTTGGTGAAAAATCTGACATCTCCACGCACTATACAAACCCTGGTCCCTACTGTATAATGTCACCTGCTTATCCCATTGCCCTAAGAAAAGCGTTCATAGCTCGCTCACCGACGACCCACGGCGCCTGACGAACATCATCGCCTGTGTTCTCGTTTAACGTCTGGGCATCGCCGGCTGGTCGCTAGCTCAACGAGGAGCATCGGTATGCGTTATCGTTCCGCCTGGTGTTGCGGCCTGTTGATGATTGCTGTGGCGTGCTTCATCGCTCCGGTCGCAGCCGCAGCGCCCACACCCAAGGCGCTGCCGGATGGCGACTACGCTCCGAGCGAGGTATTAGTGAAACTGGGGCCGTCGGCCGATGTGTATCGGTTTGCCATGGCCTCAGGGCTGCGCGCGGCGCCAACGAAGTTACGGCAGCTTGGCAGGCGGCCGATCTATCGCCTCCAGATCGCCGACGGCACCCCGCCCCCCGATAAAGCCGCGGAACTCGCATCCAATCCGCAGGTGCTCTACGCCGAGCCCAACTACGAAGGCCAGATACCCGAAGCCCAACAACGGTCATCCTGGGCCACCATGGGCGATATCGACGCTTACACCGCACAGTGGGCGCCGGACGTGATGCGTCTGCCTGCCGCGCACCAGGTCAGCCGCGGCGCGGGCATCACCGTGGCCATCCTCGATACTGGCGTCGATCTGAATCATCCGGCGCTGGCCGGACACCTCACGCCGGGCTACGACTTCATCGACGACGACAGCGACCCAAGCGAGAGCGGCGCGCCCGGCCTGAACGCCGCCTATGGACATGGCACCCATGTCGCCGGCCTGGTGGCATTAGCCGCCCCCGACGCGAGGATCATGCCGCTGCGCACGCTCGACCCGGACGGGATGGGCAACATCTGGGAGCAGGTCGCGGCCCTAGACTACGCGGCCGACCATGGCGCGGATGTGATCAATCTGAGCTATAGTTACAGGCACGAGTCCAGGCTGATGCATGATATTTTGGGGGAACTGACCTGTGCCAGAGCCGGCTATGACGATTGCCGATCGAAGACCCAGCCCGGCGTCGTGGTTGTGGCCGCTGCCGGCAATAGCGGCGTGAGCAGCCGTGAGTACCCGGCGGCCGACCCGGTGCCGGGGCTGCTGGCCGTCGGCGCCAGCACGTCCCTAGATACACTGGCGAGCTTCTCAACATACGGAGCGTGGGTGCAAGTGGCGGCGCCAGGCGACCATATTCTCAGTACTATCCCCGGTGGCGGTTATGCGACGTGGAGCGGCACCTCGATGGCCGCGCCGCTGGCCGCTGGTACTGTGGCTCTGCTCCGCTCCGCCCACCCGGCGCTGCATCCGGCTGACGCCGTGACCCATATCACCACAACTGCGGCACTCATCGACGCGCCCGTTCGCCGGCGTGTCGACGCGGCGGCGGCGCTCGGCATTACACGCGTTAAGTCCGACCCCTAGAACATCGCTAGAGAATCCACCAAGGAACACGAAGACACACGAAAAATGGAGATAATTTCGTGTGTCTTCGTGTGTGTTCGTGGATCTTGGCGAGTGTTCTACCGGCGTTCTACAGCAGATTGCACAACAGTTGAGCATTCATGCATAGGCGGGAAACGCATTGTAGCGCGTAGAACGCAACTGCGTACTGCATCCTGCCGACTGCATACTGCTATAGTGCCCCTTCAGTTTCCCTGCCCGCTCTTGAGCGTGAGCATATAGGCCACGAGATCATTAATCTGCTGAGTAGTCAGCGCCTGTTTGTAGCCGCGGTACATAATGCCTTCCTGGTAGCCCCCGGACAGGTAGGCGTCGGGGTCGGTTATCGCCGTTCGCAGATACTCTTCGGCCGTCTGGCCGGCGACCGCTGTGCCAGCGCGGATGCCTATATTGGAGAGGCTCTGGCCGCTACCGGTGTCCATGCCGGGCTGGGTCGCGTGACACGTGGCGCACGCCGGCGCCCGGCTGTCGGCCATGGCGACCTCGCCGTCGAACAGCTTTTTGCCATTCGTTGGGTCGCCACCAGCCGCGCCGCCCGTACCACAAGCGGCGAGCAACGTGACCGCGAATACTATCATCAACCATACGCGCATATTCAGGCCCAAATACTAATCTGCTGGTCGGAGGTGCTCCTTCGGGGCCGCTGTGCGGCCCCGAAGGAGCACCTCCGACCACTTAATTTTGTGGCTGTGACAGTGTGGAAATGCGCTGCGGCGCATTTCCACACCGTCACAGCCACCGTGTTAACTATGGGATGACTCATGAATAAGCTTCTTGGAGGGCTTGCAGCCCTCCAAACCTCCCTGCAAACGCCGACTGCGTAACTCCTATCAGTGAGAAATATCCTACGGGGCCTGGCTGGCATCATATGTAATGCGATAGACCGCGCTGGTGCCGAAGTCGGCCACATACAGGTTGCCGTCCGGCCCGACCGCCGTGTCAATAGGATAGAGGAAGCCCTTGCCAAACGTCGTCGAGCGCGCCAGGTAGTCGCCGCCGCTGGTGCGCGCCAACTCGATCCGCGCCACCTCGCCGCGATTCCACAGCGTGATAAAGGCGTTGTCGCGATACTGCGCCGGGTAGGCTGCCCCTGAGTAGAAGCTGACGCCGGTGGGCGCTGAGTGAGCAGGAAAGGTGACCAAGGCGCCGCGAGTGCCATTGTTCTTGGGCGGGTCGCCGTAAAAGTAGGGGTACCCATAGTGCCCGCCCTCGACCAGGTAGTTGAACTCGTCGGGCGGATCGTCTACGCCCTCCTCGGCGCCGGGGCTATTGTCGCCGCCAAACAGCGCGCCAGCGCTGTTGAATGCTACGTCAAAAGTGTTGCCGAGGCCGCGGGCAAACACTTTGAGATCGCTGCCATCGGGTTTCACAGAAAGGATCGACGCCGCTAGTGGGTTCTCCTCGATCTGGCCTTCGGTGGTGCTGCCGACGCCAAAGTACAGCCGACCGTCGGGGCCAAACGCCAGGCCGTTGTTCGAGTGCGGTTTCAGCACGAGTGAGGGCAGACCGCCCACCACCAGCCGGCGCTGATCGGCGACACCATCACCATTGCTGTCGCGTAACGCCTCGATCTTGCCCGAGCTCGCGGTATACAGCTCGCCGTCGCGCCACGCCAGGCCCACCAGCAGCGAGAAGCCATCGGCGAACTGCCTGATGCCCTCGGCTACGCCATCACGGTCGGCATCATCGGCCATCCAGATCGCGCCGCTGATATCGGCAATATACAGCTTGCCATCGGGGCCAAACGCGATCGAGGTTGGATTGTCCATCGTGCCCTGGACGAAGATATTGCTGGCGAAGCCGCGACTGAGCGTGATCGGCCGCTTGTTCGGGTCGCGCTCGCGCTCGCGCTCGGGAGTGCTGGCGCGCACCAGGCCAGCCATACTGCCCGCGGCTACCAGCGGCACGGCGATCAGCAGCCCGGCTGCCGCCAGACGCCGCCCGCGGCGCCCTTGAGAGAGCTGGGCGATCGAGCCGCGCGCCATCAGATAGACCAGTGCCGCCACTCCACCAATCACCGCCAGGCTGCCAAGCGCTTTCACCATCATCTCGACGAACGGTACACGGATCAGCGGCTCGCCGATCCCAAAAGGCACCGTACTCAGCGCTATCAGCGCGGCCGTCGCCAGCACGCCCTGAATAAGCAGCACGCCCCCAAGCGCCCGCCAGCCCGACTGCCCGCGCCAGAGCAGCACCCCGCCCACG
>DATFXE010000818.1:0-4628 GCA_035258585.1 Roseiflexaceae bacterium
GATCCAGTCGTAGCCCTTCTCCTCCAGCTCCAGCGCCAGCTCGGGGCCGCCCTCGCGCACCACCCGGCCATCCATCAGCACCGAAACGAAGTGCGGCTTGATGTAGTTGAGCAGCCGCTGGTAGTGCGTGATCACCATCACACTCATCTCGGGAAATTTGCCGTAGAGCGTGTTAACACCCTGAGCGACGATCTTGAGCGCGTCGATGTCCAGGCCCGAGTCGGTCTCATCCATAATTGCGACGCTGGGCTGGAGCATGGCCATTTGCAGAATCTCGACCCGCTTCTTCTCGCCGCCGCTGAAGCCCTCGTTCAGGTAGCGCCGCACAAAGCTCTCGTCGATCTCGAGCGCGGCCATCTGCTCGCGCAGCTGCTTGCGGAACTGCGCCACCGGCACCGATGTCTCCTTCGGATCCTTGCCCTCCTCGGCGCGATGAGCGTTGATCGCTGATCGCAGGAAGTTCGCCATCGTGACGCCAGGAATCGCGACCGGGTACTGAAACGCCAGGAACACGCCCAGCTTGGAACGATCGTCGGCCTCCAGCTCCAGGATGTTCTGGCCCTGATACCAGACCTCGCCGCTCGTGACGGTGTAGCCTGGGTGGCCCATCAGCGTGTAGGCCAGCGTGCTCTTGCCGCTGCCGTTCGGCCCCATGATCGCATGGATGGTGCCGGCCTTGAGCGTCAGGCTCAAGCCTCTGAGGATCTCCTTATCCTCGACATTCACATGTAAATCTTTGATGACCAGATCGGTGTTCATTCAGCTCCTCGCGTATTGCGTATTCTGTAGTGCGTAGTGCGTGGTGTGTCTGATTCTCTTAAGGAATACGCACAACGCACTATCGATTCACTCTTTATTGACAACCGTGAAGTGGCAGCTGCGCTGGCCCTCGCGGATGGTTCCTTCCAGCACCACATGCTCGCCCAACACTTGCTCGACCATACGCCGCTCCATTGAGCAGACGCCAGCGTGCTCCTGCGCGACATCGAAGTAGGGGCAGGCGAACAGCTTGAAGCTATCGCCATCCGGCAGCAATTCGACCGGTATGCCGCGCCGTTCGAGCGCCTCGCGCAGCGCCGCCATACGCTCGGGCAGCTCGGCGCCGGCCACCTGGCTGCGATACTCTTCGGCCAGCCGCGCGCCAACAGCATCGAGCAGCGCCTGCAGGCGATCCGGCCCCTCGCGGCTGGCGATCTCGCGCAACAGCATGGTCGTCAGCGTATCGTACTCTTTCGGAAAGAGATCGTGCGCCGCGTCGGCGAGAAAATAGACCGCATGCGGCCGGCCCGGGCCGTGGCGAGCCAGCTTGGTGGTCACAAGATCTTTAGCCTGCAGATGCGTAAGGTGCTCGCGTACGGCCGTGGTGCTGATGCCAAGGAGCTCCTCGAGATCCTTGACGGTGGCCTCGCCACGGCGCTGCAAATAGGCTAATATCTTGCCTGGCGGCGATTCGCTGGCGTAGAGCGTTGCTGACATATCCTGGCTCCTATGTGCTAGGGCCGAAGTATAGCGCAGCTTGGGACTATTGTCAATAAAAACAGGAAAAACTGTCTAAACTAATATTACAACGAGAGTTAGGAGGTCTGGAGGGCTTCGCCCTCCAGATTCCGTCCTCGGTGGGGGTGCGAGGGCGGCTTTGCCGCCCTCGCACCCCCACCG
Source organism: Roseiflexaceae bacterium (assembly GCA_035258585.1). GTDB lineage: Bacteria > Chloroflexota > Chloroflexia > Chloroflexales > Roseiflexaceae > DATFXE01. The sequence continues at coordinate 1,660 of DATFXE010000818.1, forward strand.
AATAGGGTTTTTCGGGGGCCTCTGGCCCCCGAACCCCCATTCGGAAGTAAAGTCTCGTTGTAGTACTAAAGAGGGGCAGAACGAACATGCATTTCGGAGCTCTTGTGGAGGGGGATTCGTGTGGCGCGCACCGGCGGGCGCCATGGTAGGGGCGAGATCGGCCGCAAGAGGGGCCAGTCTCGGGCTTCGCGCTGCGGAGAGGTGGCGAGCCGGCGCTGTATATCGCCGGCGACACAATTTGGTGTGTAGAACTTAAGCTCCGGCGCCACCCATCCGCAGCGCCAGCTGCCGCAGCCACGCAAATGGGCGAAAGACAGGTTTGCTGGCTGGCTCTTCGCTGGCGTTACTCTGCTCGGCTTGCTTGATCAGTCGGTACGCATTAGCCTCGGCCATTCGCTCCTCCTGCAGAATCTTGGTCAGGAGCTCATTGCTATAAAAGTTGCCGCTCATCATAGCCTCCTCGAGCATCACTATATTTCGATAAAGATTTCGGGAAGACAGTTCGTGGTTTCAGCCGAATTTGGTATCAGTGGATGAAGCTCGTGCTGTGCCGCTCATGCTGATCCAGCACCACATCCGCCGTCACACGGGCGCTTGGGGCGCTCATTCGCGGCTCGCCATTGGTGTACAGCATCTGCGCCACACCGGCGCCGAGCGTGGCCAGCGCAACCAGGGCCACCACAATCAGCGCGGTCGCATAGCGCCGAAGCCACGGTGCAGCATAGATAGTAGGGGGTGTCGTAACCTGGATCTTCATAGTAGCCTCCCCATTGCGCGCTACCAGAGTGCTCGCGCCCTATGTTTAGCGGTTCGATGGGGCTAGTCTAGTGCAGGGAAAGGCCAGGCGCATCATGGAAATTACGGTATTTGAATACGTATCTTTGGAGCGGGGCAGTGCGGGCACAGCTACGTAGGGTAGTAGGCTGAAGCTGACCTATGCGCTGCGTCGCTCACGCAGCACACGATCGAAAAGATGGACCAGTTGCCGTCAGGACAGGCTCGAGATGCTCAGTTCCCGCGGTGATAGCGCAGTGGCCGTGCCGGAAGCTCCAGCTCGCGTGCATCCTGTGGAGTCTGTCGGAGCAGCGTCTGGATCACCTCGGCGCTGATCGGGCCATCGCTGACGACCGAGCAGATCAGCGTCGCCCGCAGCTCGCGCATGTCGCGCGCCAGGATGCGCAGCATCTCGCTGAACTGGACGTGATACCAATCGGCGCGCCGGTTGGCCTCGGCCAGCTCATCTTGCAGGCGAGCGATCGCAATGCTCTGCCGCTCAATCGTGTACTCGAGATCGACCAGGTGGCGCTCGATGCTGGCAAGCGGCTCGTTGTGGTGAGATTTTGACTGCATGGCTTCGCTCCTGAGATGTGGTCGGGAATAGTAAATATTTCGTTAACGTACGAAGTAGTGTAGCATGCTGGCGCTCTGGATGAAACAGTACCATGCTCCCGCTCTGTGGTGGGACGCAGTGTATGCATGCCCACCTCTGCCGAGACAAATATAGGACTTACGCAGTTGGCGTTTTAGCGGGGGCGCAGGGGCCGCAGGCCCCCGAGAACCTTCTTTTTCACCCACCTGTGGCGGCAAAGCCGCCACAGGTGGGTGAAAAAGGGGGTTCTTTGAAGGGCTTTGCCCTCCAAACCTCCCAACCGCGTAACTCCTAAAATAGAAGAGGCCGCCCCTGGCGGGGAAGCCTCTATAGGACCAAGCCTTCTCCTCTCAGCCCTACACCTTACCAAGCAAGAGGTATGCCGTTGGCGCCGGCATTAGCCGTGGCGTGACTTACTGGATGCCCTCACGCGCCGCATCGACCACCGCACGCACCACATCCTCTGGGATATCGTCGCGCACCTCCGCCGACCCAACCGCTGTCGGCAGCACCCAGCGCACCCGTCCAGCGCGCACCTTCTTGTCGCGCAGCGTCAGCTCCAGCAGCCGCGCCTGGTCCACGCCGGCCGGGATATCGGTCGGCAGGCCATAGGCATGCAGCAGCACGCGCTGGCGCTCGACCGACTCAGGCCCCCACAGCTCCATGCGCACCGCGATCCGCGCGGCCAGATCCATCCCAATCGCCACCGCCTCGCCGTGCAGCAGCGTGCCATAGCCGGTCAGCGCCTCTAGCGCGTGGCCGAGCGTGTGGCCGTAGTTCAGCAGCATGCGCTCGCCGGTTTCGCGTTCGTCGACGTTGACGACCTCGACCTTGACTTTCGCCGCCCGGTGAACTAGATTGCAAATTGTAGATTGCAAATTGCAGATTGCATCGCCGGAACAATCTGCAATTTGCAATTTGCAATTTTCCAATTCCTGAAACAGCCCCGCATCCCGGATGACCGCGTGCTTGATCACCTCGGCCCAGCCGGCGCGTAGCTCGCGCAAAGGCAGGGTCGCCAGGGTATGAATGTCGCCGAGCACCAGGCGCGGCTGGTGGAACGCGCCGATCAGGTTCTTGCCGAGCGGGTGGTTCACGCCCGTCTTACCGCCGAGCGCGCTGTCGACCATCGCCAGCAGCGTGGTGGGTAATTGGATCAGCGCGATCCCGCGCAGTACTGTGGCAGCCACAAAGCCGGCCAGATCGCCGACCACACCGCCGCCAAGCGCCAGCACGGCGTCGCGCCGCTCCACGCCGCCGCCGATCATCCAATCGTATAGCCTGGAGGCGACCGCAAGATCCTTGGACGACTCGCCCGATGGTACGGCATAGCTTTCGACACGGTAGCCAGCGCCGCGCAGCGCGCCCTCGATTGCCGCACCATAGTGCGGGTAGACTGCCTGATCGCTGATCAGCCAGAGCGCCCCGCGCAGCCCCAGCGCCTGGAGGCGTTCGGGCAGCTCCTGGAAGAGGTTTGACCCCACCACTACATCATAGCTGCCGGATGGGGTGGTGATGATAAGGGGATGTTGATTCACGATCGTACCTTGCTATTGTGCTTTCAGCGCAGGTGTTGGGTATGGGGAAGTTCGTCGCCGCA
>DATFXE010000819.1:0-13163 GCA_035258585.1 Roseiflexaceae bacterium
CGGCGCGCTCGAGCGAGCCGACGCGGCGCTGCGCGAGCTGCAAGCGGCGCTGCTCATACAGGCCGGGGCAGCCGGCGACGCGCTGATGCCGGGCTATACCCACCTCCAGCGCGCCCAGCCAATCCTGCTGGCACACTGGCTGCTGGCGCACTTCTGGCCGCTCGAGCGCGACCGCCGGCGCCTGGCCGACTGCGCCAAGCGCGCATCGGCGCTGCCGCTGGGGTCGAGCGCGCTCGCCGGCACACCGCTGAAGATCGACCGCGCCGCGCTGGCGAGCGATCTGGGCTTTGCCGAGGTCAGCCCCAACAGCCTCGACGCCGTCAGCGATCGCGATTTCATCGCCGAGTTTCTATTCTGCGCCGCGCTCATAGGCGTGCATCTCAGCCGGCTAGCCGAGGATATGATCATTTACAGCACCAGCGAGTTCGCTTTTGTCACGCTCGACGATGCATACGCGACCGGATCCAGCCTGATGCCGCAGAAGAAGAACCCCGACTCATTCGAGCTGCTGCGCGGTAAATCCGGACGGCTGATCGGCGGTCTCATGGGCGTTCTGACAGTGCTCAAAGGCTTGCCTTCGACCTATGACAAGGATTTGCAGGAGGACAAAGAGCCACTGTTCGACGCCGCCGACACGCTGGAGCTGGCACTGCCGGTGGCAGCCGGCGCGATCGCCACCGCGCGCTTCAACACCGAACGCATGCGTGCGGCGCTCGACGACGCGATGCTGGCCACCGACATCGCGGACTACTTGGTCGAGCGCGGCGTGCCGTTCCGCGAGGCCCATAAGGTCGTCGGGGTGCTGGTGCGCGAGGCTGAGCAGCGCGGCGTGACGCTGTCGACGCTGCCGTTCGCCGCCTTTCGCGCCGCGCATGCGGTCTTTGGCGAGGATCTGCTAGACATATTCGATTACGGGCGTTCGGCGGCGGCGCGGGCTGTGCCGGGCGGCACCGCGCCGGAGGCGGTGCGGGCGCAGATCGAGCAGGCGCGAGCCGCGCTGGCATGATTGCGTCGCGTCGTGCGGCTAAGTATAATGTGGCGGCATATGCATTCTACGCCGGATCGCCCCTAACTTTGCGCAGACTTCCCGGCAACTTTGAGGAGGCGCCATGACCGATCCTTGGCTCGACCCCGCCACGCGCGCTACCCTGATCGACAACCTCATCCAAAAACTCCACGACCACTACGTCTTCCCCGAAGTTGCACAGCAGATGGATGCGGCCATACGTGCTAAGGCCGGGTCGGGCGCATACGACGAGCTGATGATGCTGGAGGAGCTGTGCGAGCGCCTGACCGCGGACCTCCAGGCAGTCAGCCACGACAAGCACCTGCGCCTGTTCTACCACTCCGAGTCTGTGCCTGAGGATGAGCCCGAGCGGCCCACGCCCGAGCAGCTCGAAGAGTTCCGCTATGCCATGAGCCTGCTGAACTTTGGCTTCGCGCGCGTCGAGCGGCTGCCCGGCAACGTCGGCTACCTGGACCTGCGCGGGTTCTGTCCGGCCAGCGTCGGCGGGGAGGCGGCGGTGGCGGCGATGAATCTGCTTGCGCGTACGGGCGCGCTGATCGTCGACCTGCGCCAGAATGGCGGCGGCGACCCGGAGATGATCGCGTTGATAACCAGCTACCTGTTCGACCAGATGACCAATCTCAACAATATGTACTGGCGCGACGGCGACCGCACTCAGCAGTTCTGGACGCTGCCGTATGTGCCGGGCCGGCGCTACGGCGCCGGCAAGCCGGTGTATGTGCTGACGAGCAGCCACACCTTCTCAGGCGCCGAGGAGTTCGCCTACAATCTGAAGAACCTCAAGCGGGCGACGATCGTCGGTGAGGTCACCGGCGGCGGCGCGCACCCGGTTGGCAGTTTTGCGATCACACCGCATGTGGGCGCGCACATCCCGGTGGGCCGCGCGGTCAACCCGATCAGCGGGACGAACTGGGAGGGCACCGGCGTGACGCCGGATATCGCGGTGCCGCAGGAGGATGCGCTGCGAACGGCACAGATCCTCGCGCTGCGCTACGTGTTGGAGCAGGCCGGCGATCATGGTGCCGGGCCGCTCGCCGATCTGGTCGAGGAGGCGCGGGCGGCCCTGGCCGAGCTAGAGGTCCAGGAAGGAGCGCGCGATGTATCCAGCATGGCTTGACTGGACCCGGCGGCTCCAGGCGATCGCGCAAACCGGCCTGACCTACGCGGCCGACCCGTATGATGTCGAGCGCTATGAGCAGATTCGTGCGATCGCGGCCGAGATCGCCGCCAGCCACTCCGACGCCGGGCTGGAGTACATCCAGGGCCTATTCGCCGATCAAGCTGGCTATGCCACGCCCAAGGTCGACGTGCGCGGCGCGGTGTTTCGCGACGATGCGATTCTGCTGGTCAAAGAGCGCTCGGATGGCGGCTGGACGCTGCCGGGCGGCTGGGCCGACGTGGGCGACTCGCCGAGCGACGCGGTGGTGCGCGAGATCGCCGAGGAGTCCGGCTACCAGACCCGCGCGATCAAGCTGTTGGCGTTCTACGATCGCAATCGGCACGGCCACCCGCCCTACCCGTTTCACGCCTACAAAATCTTTTTTCTGTGCGAGCTGAGCGGCGGCGCGGCGGCAACCAGCGCAGAGACCGAGGAGGTCGGGTTCTTCCGTGAGGACGCGCTGCCCGAACTGTCGCTGACGCGCGTGATGCCGAGCCAGATCGCGCGGCTGTTCGCGCACTACCGCCACCCTGAGTGGCCGACCGATTTCGATTAAGTGGATCACCGCGTAAGTCGTGTCATTTACACGACTTACGCGGTGGGGGTTCGGGGGCGGTTGCACCGCCCCCGAGATCTCCCCCTTTTTGGCCGGTCTCGGCCACATTCGTGGCCGAGACCGGCCAAAAAGAGGCGATTTTGGAGGGACGCAGTCCCTCCAAACCTCCCTGCAAACGCTGACTGCGTAAGTCGTGTAAATGAGAGGAATCCAATGGCTAGACATTTTCTTGGCGCCACCGACCTTTCGCGCGAAGAGGCCGAAGCGCTGCTGAAGCGCGCGCTAGCGCTGAAGGCTGAGTGGCGCAATGGCGGGCATGATGGGCTGCCGCTCCAAGGCAAAACGCTGGCGCTGGTGTTCGAGAAGCCATCGCTGCGCACGCGCGTGGCCTTCGAGGCCGGCATGACTCAGCTGGGCGGGCATGGCAGCTATCTCTCGGCCAACGACATCGACATGGGCGGGCGCGAGAGCGTGCCGGATGTCGCGCGCAACCTGAGCCGCTGGGTCCAGGCGATCGCCGCGCGGGTGTTCAAGCACGCCACCGTGGAGGAGCTGGCGCGCCACGCCAGTGTGCCGGTGATCAACGCGCTTTCCGATCGCGAGCATCCCTGCCAGGTGCTGGCCGATATGCTCACACTGCTGGAGCGCTTCGGGCGGTTGCAAGGGCTGCGGCTGACTTATGTGGGCGACGGCAACAACGTCTGCAACTCGCTCATGCTGATGGGCGCGACGCTGGGCGTCAATATCGGTGTGGCCTGCCCGCCGGACTACCGGCCCGATCCCGAGATCGTGGAGCTGGCCGAGCAGCGCGCCGCCGAAAGCGACGCGACGATCACGATCAGCGCCACGCCGGCCGAGGTGCTGAAAGGCGCCGACGCGGTGTATACGGATGTGTGGACTTCAATGGGCCAGGAGCACGAGGCCGCGCGCCGCCGCCCCGTGTTCCAGCCCTACCAGGTCAACGCCGCGCTCATGGATCTGGCCCGCCCCGAGGCATTGGCGATGCACTGCCTGCCGGCCCACCGTGGCGAGGAGATCACCGCCGACGTGATCGACGGCCCGCACTCGGTGGTGTTCGACCAGGCCGAGAATCGGCTGCATGTGCAGAAGGCGCTGATACTGACGCTGCTCGGCGTCTAGCCGCAAGACCAAGGACCAAAGACCAAAGACCAAGGCTGGCGGATACGCGCTATCTACCAGCCTTGGTCTTTGGTCTTTCGTCTCTTTGGTCAGACCCGCAGCACCCCCGCCTGCACCAGAGCGCCGAAGGTGATCGCCAGCCCCGCCAGCGTGACGAACGCCGCACTGGCGACCGGCAGGGCTTGCAGCAGTCGCCCGTCGGTTGGGAAGCGCTCGAAGAGGCGCCGCGCGTACACCAGCAGCAGACCGATGCCCGTCAGCACGCCGGCCAACCCGATGCTGAAGGCGACGATCAGCAGCATCCCAAACGCCACCCGATGGAGCGCCATCGCGCTGAGCAGCACCACCAGCGCCGATGGGCAAGGCAGCAGCCCGCCCGAGATCCCCAGCGCCAGAAGGCCGCGCCATGTCACCGGCTCGCCGCCAGCGCCGGGCGGCATATGGCTGTGGCTGTGCGGGCCGTGGTCGTGGTCGTGACTGTGTCTGTGATCGTGTGCGTGACCGTGATGGTGTGGGTGCGGGTGATCGTGGTCGTGGCTGTGCGCGTGATCGTGGTCATGGTCATGGTCGTGTGTGTGATCGTGGCCGTGCGCGGCAGCTGACCCGCGCAGCAAGCTCATCAAGCGGCCGCGGAACAGCATCAGCCCGATGCCGACGACCAGCACACCGCTGATGAACTCCAGCCAGGGGTAGAGCTGCTCGGGCAGAATATAGTTCGAGATCCACAGCGTCACAAAGCCAAGTGCGAATACGCCGGCCGTGTGCGTCACCGTGGTCGTCAGGCCCAGGAAGATCGCGTGCCGGGCGGTACCGCGCGCGCCCACCAGGTAGGCGGCCACGATCGTCTTGCCGTGGCCGGGTGTCAGGGCGTGGCCGGCGCCAAGCAGCAGCGCCAGCAGCAGCGCCAGCGCGACCACTGGCGGCGTTAGATCGCTGGTGGCGATCAAGTTGGCGAAGGCATCCGGTACACGGGCATTTGCGGGCTGCTTAGCCGATGCACCAATCGCGGCCGGGCCCGCCGTTGTGGCTGGAAATGTCGCACTGGCCTGCGCCTCGCGTACGTTCAGTGGGCTAGACAACATATCCTGCGGATAGCTGTGCAGCTCGTCGCTCTGATCCTGGGCCGGCGCGCTCGATTCGCGCAGCGCGACCCCCTCGTCTGGGTGGATCACAATCTCGCGCCAGCCGATCCGCTCGGCGAAGTTACTGTCGCCGTATTCGATCGCGATCGGCTCGGTCGCGCCAGCGATCGCGGCTGCGAGGTCGAAGGTCATTCGCAGCGTCAGCAAGCCGCCCTGGCCCTGCGGGAAGCTCAGGCTCTGATTGGCGACGCGCAGCACGGCCGGGGCGCCGTTCACGGCCAGCCGCAGCCCGCCGATCAGGGCGGGCGACTGCTGGGCCAGGTAGGTCGCGCTCTCGGCGTCGGTCACCTGGCCATCGCCGTCGGCGTCGATCGCCTGACGCTCCTGAAACGTCGGTATCTCGGCCATATCTACGATGTAGCGCACGCGAATCGCATCACGGCCGACATCGAGTCGGCTGTACTGGTTGACAGTGAAATTCCCTAGCGGGTGCGCCTCGGCGCGCGCGGGCGACCGCGCAATCACCAGAAGGATCGCAACCAAGGTTGGGAGCAGCCAGCGTTTCATCGGCGCCTCGCTCTATCATTCATCTTGCGAAAGGTTTATGATCACGCTCTACCTATACTGCGTATTTGGTAGCGCTTAAGGATGTATTGTTTTCACACCCGGTCTGGATTCGGTGGTGTGGCGGTTTTTTTGGGCCGCGCTGCGGCCAAAAACCGCCTTACACGGATTTATTTTATGGCCGCGAGGTGTGCGAATGCTGTGCGCCGCATTCGCACACCTCGCGCCCACCCTGAATATTCCGGATGAACGACTCTCAATTTCAGGACTTACGCGGTCGGGGTTCGGGGGCGGTGCAACCGCCCCCAGATCTCCCCTTTTTTGGCCGGTCTCGGCCACGAATGTGGCCGAGACCGGCCAAAAAGAGGCGATTTTGGAGGGACACCCAGAGGGTACCCGGTCCCTCCAAACCTCCCTGCAAACGCTGACTGCGTAAGTCGTGTCAATTTGATCTATCAAGCTCAGCCAGCTTCTGGCGCACCTGCTCGACATAGCGCACCGAAAAGTACGGGTTGATCGCCAGCGCCTGCCGCAAATGCTCGCGTGCGCCGGCGCGATCGTTCAGCGCCAGCGCGATCATGGCGGCGTGGTAGTGCATCGTCGCGTCGCGAGTGCCGAGCCGCAGCGCCAGGTCGCTGTAGCGCCGGGCCTCGGCGTAGTCGCCATGCTGATAGAGTGCCCAGGCCAGGGCGTCGGCGCCATAGATGCTCGGCCGCCGCGCGTACGAGCCCCGCGCGCGCTCGACAGCTTGGCCCGGATCAGCGCCACCTGCCCTGAGATCGGTCAAAGGGTGGTCGGCGTCGAACAACGCCAGCTCGAGATCGACGTCCACTCCAGCGCTGGCGCTCAGCTGCTGCATCGCGCGCACCAGATCGTATTGCTGCCTGGCCTCCTTTGGCTGCCCGTTCGCCTCGTACACTTCGCCTAACGCGATCACGAACTCAGGCAGCGGCAACATCTTGACGATCCGGCGGTATTCGTCGATCGCCTGTTTGTAGCTGCCACGCGCTGCATGCACGCGCGCCATCCCAGCCAAGGCGTACACATAGTCGGGCCGCAGCTGTAGCGCTTCCAGATACGTCTGCTCGGCATGCGCCAGATCGCCGCTGTTGAAGTACAGGTGACCGAGCTGGACCTGTGTCCAGAGCATATTTTCCGATCCTGGGATCCCAGTCCCGACCGCCTTGCGCATGATATCGATCGCTCCGGCGGTGTCGCCCTGGAGTTCGCGCAGATACGAGACACGGCTATAGGAGTTCAGCGCCGGCCGCGTATCGACCATCTTCTGAATCGTGTCGAGCGCAGCTTCATACTGGCCGAGCTCGATCTGCGCGTCGCCGATGATGCCATAGATCTCGGCGCGGTACGGGTTGATCTGGTGGGCCTGCTCGCCGTAGCGCAGCGCGTCGGCGAACTTATGGCGCGACAACGCTAGCGAGCCCTGGCCCTCCAGCGCTTCGAGCTGGCGTGGGTCGCGCTTCAGCGCTTCGGCGAAAGCCTGCTCGGCGCGCGTGTAGAGCGTCGGGTCGGCGGTCTCACGCACGCGCTGGAGCAGCGCCAGGCCCAGCTGGGCATACGCGCTGGGATCATCCGGACTGCGCCGGATACGCTCCTGGAGCTGCTCGACCGTCCGCGCGGCGCCAAGCTCGAGCGGCGCGGGCGCCGGTTCGCTGCTAGCGGGCGCGGGCATGAAGACCTGGCTCAGCATGGTGCGCCATATCAGGGTTGTGATGAATATGATCACGGCGGCGGCCAGCATAACCTCAGGCCGCCGCCCGGAAAGCACGCGCATGTCTCTCCTCCTGGTAGTCAGCCTCTCCAATCTGGTGTCCACTTTTTGCTTGCCGATTCCTGGCTGGCCTGACGATGGACTCTTCGACCCTTCGACCCTTCGACCCTTCGACCCTTCGACTACGCTCAGGGGAGCCTACGCTCAGGGGAGCCTACGCTCAGGGCAGGCGATAGACGATAGCTCCAGCGTCCATAGTCTATCGTCTATCGTCTATCGTCAGAACTGGGCAAGAATTTCCCCGACGTGTACTAGTGCAGCGGCCGCTTGAGGATCGCTTGCCCAAACTTGTTATACATGGCCGACAAGCGGTTCGTGTAGATCGCCGCGTGAATGCGATCGTAGCCGGCGTGCGGCGTGCCGATATACGGGAAGGAAGACAGACACGGCGCGTCGTTCTTGTCCACTCCATCGCCGAGCGTGTTGTTCGGGCTGAAGTTTGGCAGATTGAAAGGCGCCGCGCCCAGAATTGGGCCGTAGCCGCCTGCCACCGCCCGAATGGCTATATCGGTCACGTCGTCTTCGAGCCGGCGACCATTCGGGAAGCCCGCCAGGTCGCCCGCCATGACTCCAAGCCGATTACCCGCGCACACGCCCTTCGGCGGGATGGCAACATTCAACCGCAGCTGCTCGGAAGCGACCTCACCAGCGCCCGTGCCTGATTTCTGCTGCTTTGTCACGCCTGGAACACCTGTCAGGAACACGGTCAGCAGGTCGGTGCGCGGCGTCGGCACCTTCTGGGAGACGGCCGGGTAGAGCACCGGGATGAGATTGGCCAGCTCAGGTGTCAGAATGCTCGTGCGTAGGATCGCCCCCGCGCCGGCGAGCGGGCCGGTCTTCGCGTTGAAGAGCGGGTAGTCCGTGGCCGGCGAGATGGTGTTGAAGGCGTCCTTGAGCGCCAGCGGCAGCACCACCTCGTTCACCAGCGGGTTGCCCAGCCGCGAGACCTGGATCGGGCTGCCAGAGCCGGTGCTGGTCACAGCCCCCGAGGCACTGAACGCGCGCGTGATCACCGCGGGGCGCTCGGCCGTTGTCCAGACGCCGATCACGCAGCGCGGGTCGCTGGTCTGGCCAGCCGGGCATGTTGGGGCCAGCTTTGAGATCGGCACCTGGATCGCGGTGGTATGAACGTTGTAGCCGGCGGTCGAGTCCAGGCCGGTCGAGACCGGCTGTGGGATCAGATGCAGGTTGTTGAATGGGCGCAGTCCGCCCAGGTCGAAGATCGAGTTGACGTCGACGTAGAATGGGTCGTCGCGCTGGCCGGTGAATTCCTTGTAGCCATTGGCGCTATTGACGAACTGAGCCGCCAGGGCTGCGTAGCTCGGCGTCGAGCGCGGGCCGATATTGTCGGGCACCATCAGCTTGTTGCCAAACAGCACCGTTGGGGCCGCGCTGCCGATCTTCTCGGTGACGGTGTAGTATTGTGTGTAGTTGAAGGCCGTGCTGCTCGGGCTGCTGATCTGGTTGGTGTTGTAGAGGAAGGTCTGGCTGTTCTTGATCACTGTGTGGAACTTCCATGCGTAGGTTACATCCTCGACCGCGTCGCCGTCGCTATCGATTTTGATATAGTAGGTGGCGTTATCGTCGAAGTGGTAGAAGTTCGGGCCGCCACCGGGCTCCTCGAACGGAATCCAGTTCGAGATGATCGTCACCGTGCTCGCCGCGTCCGGACTGACGAATGCGTAGAGGTCGGTGCTGTCCACCGTCGGGTCGGCCGCAATCAGCGGCGCCTCGCGGTGACTGGATGCCCCGACCGATGCGGGACCAAACGCGATCGCGAGCGTTGCCATCAGGACAAGTGGCGTGAGGACCAAGCTGAGGTTGCGAACGATTCGCCGTATTGGACTCATTGTGCCATTCTCCTTAGCTTCCGCTTAAACATGTGATACAAGGGCTTTGGGCCAGGTTCACCTCCTTTCATTTGACACGACTTACGCGGTGGGGGTTCGGGGGCGGTGCAACCGCCCCCGAGATCTCCCTTTTTTGGCTGGTCTCGGCCACATTCGTGGCCGAGACCAGCCAAAAAGAGGCGATTTTGGAGGGACACCCAGAGGGTACCCGGTCCCTCCAAACCTCCCCGCAATGGACGACCGCGTAAGTTGTGTCATTTGACAGGACAAACGCAGCGCCCAGATGTGGTGAATCAAGCAGCGGTACTTTGTCTGCTTTTTGTATTTCGTGTTTTCGCTCTGCCAGCGAAAACACGAAATACAGGTGTCGTGAGCAATACCACTGTTACTTGCTCGCGGCCGTCGAGAGGCTTGCCAGCGCCTGGCGCGCCAGCGGCGCATACAATGGCGAGAAGCTCGGGTTGTGCGCCAGCGCCCGGGTCAGAAAATCGCGTGCGGCCGTGCTATCGCCCTGCGCCTGGGCGATCGCGCCGGCGTGGTAAAGCATCAGTGGATCGTGCGTGCCTAGCCGCAGCGCCTCGTCGGCGTAGCGGCGCGCCTCGGCAGTCTGCCCGGCTTTGAACAGCGCCCAGGCGATTGTATCGGCAGCCTTGACGCTCGGCCGGCGCGCATAGGCTGCCCGCGCCAATGTCACAGTGCCCGCCCGATCTTGGCCGTGATCGGCGTCGAACAGCGCCAGCTCCAGGTCGGTATCTACCCCATTGGCTTTAAACAGCTGCTGCATGGCGCGCACTAGCTCGTATTGCTTGGCCGCTTCAGCCTCGTGCCCGGCGGCCTGCTGGGTCTCGCCGAGCGCGATCACGAACTCCGGCAGCGGCATGCGGGCGATCGCCTTTTGGTAGAAGCCGATCGCTTCATCCAGGCGGCCCTGTGCGGCGCGCACACGGCCGAGGCCAGCCTGCGCATAGACATAATCGGGCAGGAGCGTGAGCGTGTGCTGGTACTCCTGCTCGGCGCGCGCCAGGTCGCCCTGCGCGAAATACAAGTTGCCGAGCTGGACGCGCACCCATGCGCTGTTCTCGCTGGCCGGGCCGCCGGCCGTGACCGCCTCCTGCATCGCCTCGATCGCGCCCTCCAGGTCGCCACGCAGCTCGCGCGCGTAGGAGACGCGGCTGTACGAGCTGAGATCGGGCCGCATATCGATCATGGTCTGCAAGGTCTGGACAGCTTGGTCGTACATGCCCAGCTCGGTCTGGGCGTCGGCGATCACCCCATAGATCCGCGGCACAGTCGGGTTGATCGCGCGGGCCTGCTCGCCAAGCTGAAGCGCCTCGCGGAACTGGTGGCGCGCGTTCGCCAGCGTGCCCGCGCCAATCAGCGCCTCGACGTTCTGAGGGTCGCGCTTGAGCGCCTGGTCGAAGACCGCCTGGGCCTTGCCGTAGTACGTAGGGTCGCCGGTATCGCGCGCCTTTTGAACATATGCGGCGCCAAGCACGGCGTAGCTCTGCACATCCTCTGGGTTCTGGCGCACGCGCTGCTGGTAATCCCAGATCAACTGGTCGGTTTTGTCGACCGGCCGCTGGCTGGCGGCTTCGCGCAATCGCTCGGTCGCAAGCGCAGGAGCCTGCGGTGTGGCGGAATAGCGCGTGACAGCCAGGCCCAGCGCGCCGCCGAGCCCGAGCAACGACAGCACAACTATCAGCAGAATGCCTTTGTTGCGAATGATACGCATAGATTTATCTCCGCCTAGTAACTATAGGGCGCTGGTGTGATGGTATTTTCAGATCTAGTGGGGCTACAAGGTCCTGTAATCGATGGCCATCATCTCAGTATGCGAAGCGAGTGCTGAAAATGGATGAGAGATTGTCAGGATTGAACCGTGAGAGGAGTTATGCGGCCTGGGGCCGCGTAACTCCTTCCACATATCACCGGCCTTGGTAAAGCAAAAGGCGGGACTCAGCCAGCATTATGTGCCGCTATGATTGTGAATGTGCTCGTAGCCCTGGTGCGGCGTTCCAACATAGGGGAATTGCGATAAGAGCGGCACGTCATTCTTGTCCACGCCATCGCTCAGCGTATTGTTCGGGCTGCGGTTGGGCAGGCCGAGCAGACCGTTGAGGAACGAACCGTAGCCCTCGGCAAACGCGCGCAGCTCGATGTCGACGATGTCGTCCTCCAGGCGGCGGCCGTTCGGGAAGCCCGCCAGGTCGCCGTCGAGAACCCCCAGCCGCCTGCACGCGCCCGCGTCGTCGATCGGGTCGGTAATGCAGGGTGGGATGGCCATGTTCAGCCGCAGCAGATCGGCCGGGGTGTTGCCCGTGAAGTTCAGGCCCGGCACACCCGTCAGCAGGATGGCCACCAGATCGTTGCGGTTGGTCGTGCTCGCGTCGTCCAGCACAGGGTAAAGCGCGTTCTCAAGCCTGGTGACCTCGGGGTTGGTGTAGAACGGCTTGAACTGCGCGTCGTCCGCAGGGTCGCTGCGGTTCCAGAAGTCCTTCTTGCCCAGCGGGATGACCGCCTCGTTGATCAGCGGCTCGCCCAGGCGCGAGACCTGCACCCACGGGCCGCTGTTACCGATCGTGCCGTCGTCGCGCAGCACGCTAGTCTTCTGGCGGAGGGCGCTTGCGTAGACTCCGATGGTCATCTGGCCATTAGGACCCTTCAACTGGCTAATCGGGATCTGGATCGCGATCGTGTGGGTGTTGAAGCCACTCACGTCGTCTACGCCGTTCGCCTGGGGCAGCGGGATGATGTGTGCCGGATTGAACGGCCGCAGGCCGGCCAGGTCGAAGATCGAACCGAGGTCAACGTAGAATGGGTCGTCGCGCTGGCCGGCGAAGACCTTGATGCCGCCGTCGATCGTGTGGACCGCATTCGCGGCGAGCGCCGCATAGTTCGGTGTCGAGCGCGGGCCGACATTCACCGGCGGGGTGCTGAGCTTGTCGCCCAGCTTCTTGGAATCACCACCCTTAACGCGCGTGACGCTGTAGAATTGGGGCATGTTCCAGTCCGGGTCGTCGAGCGAGTCGATCGTGCCCGTGTTGTACAGGAAGGTGTTCTCATTGCGGATCTTCGTCTTGAAGCGAAACTGGTACTGGATGTCGTCCTGGCCGTCGCCGGTGTTGTCGATGTTGATCGAGTACAACACATCGTCGGCGAAGGCATTGAAATTCGGGCCGCCGGCAGGCTCTTCGAGCGGGATGTAGTTGGCGATGATCGTGACGGTATCCGGCTTGTCGGGGCTGACGAAGGCGTATAGGTCGGTGTTGTCGGCGCCGGGGTCCTTGCTGATCAGCGGCGCCTCGCGGTGGCTGGATGCCAGTGTCCCCTGCGGCATCAGGCCCAGGGCGATCGCGACGATCCCCACCAGCGACAGAAGTGACAGCAGAAGCTTACGAGACACAGTTACACGCTCCTTCGTGAATACGTATATGTCGAAAGACTTTACTGTTCGCGCGATACCTCCTTCCTGAAGACGACCCCACGCCGCGCCAAAAAAGAGACAATGCGGCGGCGAACCTGCCTGCCGGCGGCCTCATGTGCGATGTGGGTTAGGGTTTAAGAGAAAGAGAAGGCCTCGCCCCGTGGTGCAATGTAGTGTGTGTGGCGGGATGATCCTTCGGATGTGAGGGCCGCTTGCGACTGAGCTTGTTATCTGTCAGCGCTTATCGACCCTTCCGTAGAGCAATGCGAAGTTAGTTGGAGGATGGATGTGTGGGATCGCTTCTCTTTTATTGTTCTCTGTACAAATGACTAATGGCTTCATTGGGGAGGTCTGGAGGGCTGCAAGCCCTCCAAGAATCTTGTTTTCTCGCTGACTGCGGCGGAGCCGCCGCAGTCAGCGAGAAATAAAGAAGACCTTGGGGAGACGCCGGGTACCCTCTGGGTGTGGGCACCCGGCCTCCCCAAACCCCTCCACTGCGTAACTCATGTAATTGATAGGGGTCTGGCTCTATGCAAGTTGGGCAAAATTCAATCCGAGCCACACGCCGGCAG
>DATFXE010000820.1:0-26996 GCA_035258585.1 Roseiflexaceae bacterium
CAGCCCAAGCGCCAATACCAGCAGCAGCGCGGCCCACCAGTTGAGCGGCAGTGCCAGCAGGCCAAGCCCGGCTGCGACCAGCAGCACCACGCCGATGCCGGCGAAGATGGAGGTACCTGGCGCCGCAAACTCCAGGCACAGCGACAGCGCCCCAAGCACCAGCAGCACGAACGCCAGCGCCGGGTTAGATAGCGCCAGCCGCACGCTCTGCCAGGCCGTCGGAGTGATCGGCGTCGCGTCGCGGCCCAATGTCGCGAGCTGGACCGTGCGGCCATCTTGCAGCTTGACCTGGCGTCCATCCAGCAATGTCAGCAGCTCTTCCTGGCTGGCGGCGACCAGGTCGATCGCCGGCGGGCGTAGCGAGCTAGCCTGCTCGTTGGTCATCACCAGGCCCTCGCGCACCGCGCGATCGACCCATTCCGTGTTGCGGCCACGCTCGGCGTTCCAGGTGCGAATCTGATTCGTGACGCTGTCGAGCACTAGGTCGCGGGTCTGCTGTGTCAAGGCCTCGTCTACTTGCGCCAGCGGGTACGGGCTGCCGAAGCGCGTGCCCGGAGCCATGGCGCTCAAGTGCGCGGCGCTGAGAAGCAGCGCGCCGCCTGCTCCGGCGTTCGTCCCCGAGGGCGCGACGTACACAACCACTGGCACACGCGCAGTAGCTATCTCGCCGGCAAACGGGCGCGCGTCGCGCAGCACCGCGCCGGCGCTGCTCACCCGTATCAGCAACAGGTTGGCGTTCGAGGCCTCGGCCAGGCGCAGCGCATCACGCAGGTACTCGATAGTGACCGACGTTATCGTCCCCTGCGCCTCGGCGACATACACTGGCCCGCGCGCCGCCTGCGCGGCCGCCGGCCCAGCCGATTCTAACCCTGCGAATGCCAGCAGTATTAGCAGCCCGATCGCCTGGCAAATGCGTCGCATCGTGCAGACAGCCCTCTCTAGATCACACTAATGCTACGCAAGAAAAGACTTACTCGTTACAGCCAGCATGATACCGCGAGTCAGCCACAAGCGCCAATAATTGGCACGACTTCGGACACATTGCTTCAGTGCGTGCATACGTCGCCCGCGCAATGCCATAATTTACACGATTTACGCGGTGGAGGGGTTTGGGGAGGCTCTGCCTCCCCAAGATCTTCTTTTTTCTGGCGAACGTTGGCGGCAGAGCCGCCAACGTTCGCCAGAAAAAGCTTCAAGGAGGGCTTGCAGCCCTCCAAACCTCCCGGCAATGGACGACCGCGTGAGTCATGTAATTTATGAGACATCCTGGCCGGCGTCCTGTGCGGGCGCACCACGCTCGAGGAAGCGCTTGACGCGTCGCTCGAACGTCGAGCGCGGCAGCAGCACCTTGCGATCGCACGTGGCGCAGCGTATCCCGATCTCGGCGCCGACCCGCACCACACGCCAGGTATCGCCGCCGCAGGGGTGCTGCTTGCGCATCTGGACCAGATCGCCGATGTTGATTTCGATCGGTGGGGTAGGCATGATGCACTTTCCCTATGACAAAATGACAAGGTGACAGAGTGACATTTTGTCGCGGACAATCACCCCCTCACCCTCTCACCCCCTCACCCCGTCACTTGCTCATCGTCCTTGGCCTGCCGCCAGAGCGCCTCTTTCTCCTCCACGCTGATCGCCGCAAGCTCACGCCCTTGCTCGCGCAGCAACCGCTCGACGATGGCGAAGCGGCGGCGGAACTTAGCTGTGGCGGCGCGCAACGCACTCTCGGCGTCGACCTTGAGCCGGTAGCCCAGCTTAGAGGCAGCCAGCATCAGATCGCCGAACTCCTCTTCGAGTCGTTCCGCGCGCGCATCCTGGCCGGCATGCGGTTCGGCGTGCGCCGCGCGCTGCAGCTCGTCGATCTCCTCGTGCAGCTTGTTCCAGGACCAGGCCTGGTCGGCTGAGTCAAAGCCGGCTTTGGACGCCTTACGGATGGTCTCCTGGGCCGCCATCAGCGCCGGCAGGCCGGCGGGAATGCCGTCGAGCAGGCCGCGCGGCGCGTGGCCGACAGCCGCGCGCTCCTCGCGCTTGATCGCGTCCCAGTTCTTCAGCACCTGATCGACTGAGATACCCGAGGCTAGAGGCTGGAGGCTAGAGGCTTGGTTATCACTGCCAGCCTCCAGTCTCCAGCCTCCAGCTTCCCCAAAAACATGCGGGTGACGCCGGATCAGCTTGGTGGCGATATGCTCGTACACATCGCCGAGGTCGAAATCGCCGGCCTGGCGGGCCATCTCGCTATGCATGAGCACGTGTAACAGCACGTCGCCCAATTCTTCGGCCAGCGCGTGCATATCGCCAGCGTCGAGCGCCTCCAGCGCCTCGTAGGTCTCCTCCAGCAAATCCTTGCGAATTGATTGGTGCGTCTGCTCGCGATCCCAAGGGCAGCCGCCGGGGCCGAGCAGCCGCGCCACGATGTAGCTGATGCCCTCGGGGCCGCGCACGTCGGCCAGTGGCGGGAGCGGCGGCAGGTAGGCGCAGGTCAGGTGGTCGAGCCGCTCCTGATGGTCGAGCAGGTGCAGCGGCACCGTCCAGACCTGCTCTTCGCCAGCCACTCCGGCCGCGCGAATGAGCGTGACCGAGTGCCCGGCCGGATAGCGCTCCATCAGCGAGAGCTTGACGTTCGAGGCGACCCGCCGGTTGTAGACCTGGCAGATCAGCGCCGGTCGCGTCGCCGCGAGCGGGTAGGGCAGCAGCGGGGCCGTGTAGGGGCCGATGCCCTGAACCTCTGACCAGGCGCCACCAGAGTGTCGGGTATCGGGTGTCGGGTGTCGCGTGCCGGGTGCGTCTACACCGTCACTCGTCACGCGCCACTCGTCATGCGGCACCAGGTCGAGCGCATCCAGCAGCTGCAAGCCGTGCTCCAACGGGTCGAGCCCCAGCGCGGCACAGACTGGCTCGACGAAGCTCAGGCCGGCGACGACGCGCGCCTCGATCCCGCGCTCGCGAGCCAGCGCCAGCAGCCGGCGCGTGGTGGCCTCGGCTATGAGCGGGTGGCCCGGCACGGCGTAGAGCACATCCTCGCCGGCGACCGCCCGCGCCACCAGGTCGGCGGCGATCTGCTCGTAGATATCGCCAAACGCGCCGGCCGACTCGTACAGCGCATCGAAGGGCCGCAGCTCGAGGTGCTTTGGCAGCTCGGCGACCGTCGGATGAACGGCGGTGCGCAGGTACAGCACGCGCGCCGAGTGGAGCAGTTCCCAAGCCTGGCGCGTCAGCAGCACCGCGTCGCCGGGGCCAAGGCCGAGAATGGTGATAGTTCCCAATGAAATCCTCGTCTAGTCTACGACAGTTTGCAGTAGGCGGTAGGCAGTCGACACTCGGCCTTTGTGTGGTCTTTGATGACGCTGCGGCCCAATGCGGCCCACATTGTACACGAGGATCGCAATACATGCTGTGGCAGCTTTGTATACCTTGCAAACAATGTCATGCTCACCGAAGCTGCGCTTCCTCACCGCACTACAAGGTAATCCATGCCATCAATGTCATGCTGATCGAAGGGAAGCATCTCACAGCTCTACAATGCAGAATCGTTGCTTCCTCGCCGAGGTTTCGGCGAGGAAAGTGGAGCTACGCTCAACATGACAACGAGACTCGTTGAGGTCGCCGAGTGGCGCGCATTCGCGGGGAGCATTGTCATCGTCGGCATACATCGTAGGGACGCGATATATCGCGTCCCTACGATGAAAATCGATGCAATGCATCACAAGCGCAGCCCGGAAAGGCTCCGGCGAGAGCACCCACCATACCTATCAACATGACGGAAAAGCGACGAAGGACGATGGCGCATCGTCCTTCGTCCTTCGTCTTTAGTCCTTGGTCTTTGGTCAGAATAGACTAGTGCAAAATCAAGATAGCTTTGCGGGTTTGGCGTAAGGCTCGATCGCACCAGGAACGCAAGCCTCTAGCCTCAAGTCCCCAGCCTCTGCCCTGTAAGGGCACTAGCTCGCGGGAGTCGCGGTGGGCGGCTGGGCCGGCGACTGCGGCGCGGCTGGCTGGGTCGGCGCGGGCGTCGGCTCCGGGTAATCCGGCTCGACCAGGCGGCCATCCTTCTTGGCCTTAGCGTGCTCGTCGGCCAGCAGCTTCTCGAACTCCTGCCCACGCATCTGCTGGAGCTGCTGCGGTATCTGCGATTCGATCTGCTGCTTGGCCTGCTCGTCGCTCATCGCCGGCCCTTCGCTGCGGCTGATCAGCTTGATGATATGGTAGCCGAACTGGGTCTTGACCGGCTCTTTGGTCGTCTCGCCCGGCTTGAGATCCTGGAACATGGCTTTGTCGAACTCGGGCACGAACTGGCCCTGCGCTACATCCTCGTAGACGCCGCCCTTGTCCTTTGAGCCGGGGTCCTCAGAGAACTGCTTGGCCAGATCCTCGAACTTCTCGCCCTTGTCCAGCCGCGCGATGATATCCTTGGCCTTGGCCAGCGCGGCAGCGTCAGCTTTGGCGTCGGCGTTCTGCGGCACGCTGATCAAAATATGCGCCACGGTGCCCTTCTGCACCGGCTTCTTGGCCTCGGCCATCACCTGGTTGGTCACCTGCTGGCGAACGGTGTCGGTGGTGACGAGCGTCTCAGCGATCTTCTGGCGCGCCACGTAGAACGAGGCGAACTGGCGGAACTCGCTCGAGTCGCCGCCGGGCAGGCCGAGCTGGTTCTGCACCACCTCGTCGAAGTTGGTGGCGCCCGATTGCGCGACCGAGTCGCGGAATTTGCCGACGGCCGCGTCGATCTCCTTATCGGTCACCAAAACGCCGCGCTGCTTGGCCAGCCCAAGCACCAGATTCTGATCGACAAATAGACTTACAACCCGCCGCTCGATATCCAGCCGCGACGGCGCCTGGCCCGACTGGGGCTGCTTCTGGAAGCCCTGCACCAGTCGATCGATGCGCTGATCGAGCTCGGTGCGGCTGAGGACGACATTATCGACTCGCGCTACGGTATCCACCGCCGGGCTGCCGCACGCCACCAGCGCCAGCATCGCGATCAGGGCTACGGTCCATCGTTTGAGATACACATTTGCTCCTTTGGTTGTAGTTCAGGTGTTTTATGTTGCGCAGTCCTGGTGCGTAGAGAATACGGATTACGCACTACGAACAACGTATTAATCCTCGTTCAACGAGAGCACGGCCATGAACGCCTCCTGCGGGATCTCGACGCTCCCGACCATCTTCATGCGCTTCTTGCCCTCTTTTTGCTTTTCCAGCAGCTTGCGCTTGCGCGTAACATCGCCGCCATAGCACTTGCTGAGCACATCTTTGCGCATGGCCTTGATCGTCTCGCGGGCGATGATCTTGTTGCCGATCGCCGCCTGGATCGGCACCTCGAACATCTGGCGCGGGATCAGCCTGCGCAGCTTCTCGACCAGCGTGCGGCCGTTGGTCACGGCGAAATCGCGGTGAACGATCAGCGACAGCGCGTCCACGGGCGTGCCGTTCACCAGAATATCCAGCTTGACCAAGTCGGCCTCCTGGTACCCGGCCAGCGTGTAGTCCAGCGAGGCGTAGCCTTGCGTGCGCGACTTGAGCTGGTCGTAGAAGTCGATCACGATCTCGGCCAGCGGTATGCGGTACTTGATCAGCACGCGCTGCGGATCGAGATAATCCATTGTCTCGAACGCGCCGCGCTTGTTGGTCACCAGGTCCATAATCGTGCCGATGTAGCGGGTGGGCGTAATCACGCTGATCTGCATGACCGGCTCTTCGATGCTGGCGATCTTCGCGACATCGGGCATGTCGGATGGATTGTCGACGGTGATAATCTCGCCATCGTTGCGCAGCACCTGGTACTCGACGCTCGGCGCGGTGATCAGCAGTTCCAGGCTGTACTCGCGCTCCAGCCGCTCGCGCACGATCTCCATATGCAGCAGCCCCAGGAAGCCGCAGCGAAACCCAAACCCCAGCGCCGCCGAAGTTTCCGGCTGGTAAGAGAGCGCCGCGTCGTTGAGCTTCAGCTTCTCCAACGCCTCGCGCAGATCGGTATAGGCATTCGACTCGACCGGGTACAAGCCGGCGAAGACCATCGGCTTGGCTGGGCGATAGCCCTCCAGCGGGGCATCGGCCGGCTGCCCGGCCAGCGTCACCGTATCGCCCACCTGGCAGTCGCCGACCGACTTGAGGCCAGTGGCGATATAGCCGACCTCGCCAGGCCCAAGCTCGGCCAGCGGGATCATAGACGGGCGGAAGGCGCCCAGCTCGAGCGTGTCGACCTCGACCTCGGTGCCCATCAGCAGGATGCGCGCGCCGCTGGGCAGGACGCCGTCGAATACGCGCACATAGGCGATCACACCTTTGTAGGCATCGTAGTGCGAGTCGAAAATAAGTGCGCGCAGTGGCTGGTCGCGCTGGCCCTGCGGCGGCGGCACGCGCTCGACCACCGCCTCCAGAATCTCGTGGATGCCGATGCCCTCCTTGGCCGAGGCGAAGATCACCTCCTCCTGCGGCAGGCCGACGACCTCCTCGATCTCCTGGGCAACGTGCTCCGGCTCGGCGCCCGGCAGATCGATCTTGTTGAGCACCGGGATGATCGTCAGATCATGCTCCAACGCCAGGTAGACGTTGGCCAGCGTCTGGGCCTCGATCCCCTGCGAGGCATCAACTACCAGGATGGCGCCCTCGCAGGCAGCCAGCGCCCGCCCAACTTCGTACGCAAAGTCGACGTGCCCCGGCGTGTCGAGCAGGTTCAGCTCGTAGGTCTGGCCATCGCGCGCAAGATAATCCATGCGGACGGCCTTAGCCTTGATCGTGATCCCGCGTTCACGTTCGAGATCGAGACTATCAAGATGCTGCTCGCGGTGTTCGCGTGCGCTGACCGTCCGGGTCGTCTCTAGGAGACGATCAGACAAGGTGGTTTTTCCATGATCAATGTGCGCAATAATACTGAAATTGCGTATCCGGTTCTGTTCTAGCATGATTATTCAATTCTAGCGCACCAAAGCCAACGCGACATGAATCTGCGCCGGCAGCAGTATATCAGCTTAGACCATTGAGCGCAAAGCGGCCGCATGTGATTAAACTCTTACCTGACCTTAATATGGCCTTAGCATGATCGCATTACGATTGAATCCCAAGAGGTCCAATGCACAGCCGGGCCACGATTGCATGGTCACCGTGGCTGTGCTACCATGCCGTTATCCCTGATTCAATCTATACGGATGATCGGCAAGAATTGTCTTTTTAAAACCTTGTTTCAGCGCTCAATACTATGAGCACAGGAGCCACACATGCGTGATCGTTACCTTAAACAGCTCAAGCTGGTCCACGACGACCTTCTCCGCATGGGCAGCCGGGTCGAGCACGCGCTGATCGATTCGATGCGGGCGCTCGAAACCTGGGATACGAGCCTGGCGCGGCATGTCATCGCCGGCGATCAGGAGATCGACGACGCGCGCAACGCGATCGAGGAGGCGGTATTGGAGCTCCTGGCAACTCAGCAGCCAGTGCTGGCGACCGACCTGCGCACCCTGAATGCGACGATCGCGATCGCAGGCGAGCTGGAGCGGGCCGGCGACTACACCAAGGGCATCGCAAGGCGTGTCGAGCGCTGCCTGCGCGCGCCAACACTGATCGAAGTCCCGAGCGGACTGAACCGCATGGGCACGCTGGCGCAGGAGATGCTGCATATCTGCCTCGACTCATTTGTGCGGCTCGATGTGCAGATGGCGCGCTCGCTGGCCAGCGAGGACGAGCGCGTCGACGAGCTTGAGGATCAGATCGTGGCCGAGCTGATGAACGTCGCACGGCACGATCCCAACAAGCTCGACTGCGCGATGTACCTGATCGATGTCGCGCACACGCTGGAGCGCCTAGCCGACCGCACCACCAACATCGCCGAGCGGGTGATCTTCATCGCCACCAATGTCACCGAACAGCTGAATACCTAGAGCGCTTGCAACGCAGGGGGGTGGGTGTTGGGAGATAGTGTTGCAGTCAGGACGCACGCAGTCGCCTCCAGAGGAGGTTTGGGGGAACGCGGCCCCTCCGAGCCTCTCAACCGCGTGAGTCCGGCTTATTCATTTTCCGGCTGGCTTTACTGATCCGTACATAGACACGGAATATTCTTTCTGGGGAGGACTGGAGGGGCCTTCGGCCCCTCCAGTCCTCCCCAGAGGTGGGGGTGCGGGGGCGGCCGGGTGCCCTCTGGGCGTCGCCCCCGCACCCCCACCAAATATGCCAAATCAATCTACATATCAGTAAGTGGCTACGCTGCTCAAAGCCAGCCGGAAAAGATTCTGTGAAGCGACACCCGGAGGAATGGTAAAGAACTGACAAGGTCTACCCAAACCAATGGATACCACCGCTTGTCGAGCGTGTCTAGCTCGGCTATAATAAGGCGCGAATCGCTTGTTGTGAAGATCGAGCATCTCTCCAGGTTCGTCACAGCTTGGAGCGAGGCCAGGAGCATGGGTGCATCCAGGCTCCTGGCCCATGATTTGTCGTTGACAGGAGCACGGTTATGGATCGCGTGCGAGCGCACGTCACGATCGACGGGCGAGTCCAGGGTGTTAACTTTCGCGCCTCGACCCACGAACACGCGCGTAGCGCAGGCGTGGAAGGCTGGGTGCGCAACCTCGACGATGGGCGGGTCGAAGCGGTCTTCGAGGGGCCTACAACCGCGGTCAAGCGCATGGTCAGCTGGTGCTATGGCGGCCCGCGACCGGCGCGCGTCGATCGGGTCGATGTCAAGTGGGAGCAGCCTACCGGGCAGGAGCGCGGGTTCAGAATCGTCTGGTAACTGGTACTGACATGTGCATTGATTTGGCATATTTGCTGGGGGTGCGGGGGCGGCCGGGTGCCCACAACCAGAGGGTACTGGGCGTCGCCCCCGCACCCCCACCAATGGGGAGGTCTGGAGGGGCCCGACTACCCTCTGGGCGTCCCCTCCAGACCTCCCCAGAAAGAATATTCCGTGTCTATGTACGGATCAGCTTGGTTCTTAGCGAAGCGCTTGCTCCAGATCCGCAATCAGATCCTCCACCTCCTCGATGCCGACCGAGAGGCGCACCAGGCCGGCCGGTACCTCCAGTGGCGACCCGGCCACGCTGGCGTGGGTCATCGCGGCCGGTAGCTCGATCAGGCTCTCGACGCCGCCAAGGCTTTCGGCCAGCGTAAAGAGCTTTGTCCGCGTGACCAGCGTGTGCGCCGCACTCTCGCCGCCTTTCAGCACGAGCGAGACCATCCCTCCGAAGCCACGCATCTGGCGCTTAGCAAGATCGTGCTGCGGGTGGCTCGGCAGGCCGGGGTAGATCACCTGCTCGACAGCCGGGTGCTCAGTCAAATAGCGCGCCACCGCCATGCCGTTCTCGCTGTGCGCACGCATGCGTACCGCCAGCGTCTTCAGGCCACGCAGTACCAGCCACGAGTCGAACGGACCCGGCACGCCGCCGGCTGCGTTCTGCAGAAACTTGAGCCGCTCGTATAGCTCGGCGTCCTTCAACACCAGCGCCCCGCCGACCACATCGCTATGGCCGCCCATGTACTTGGTGGTGCTGTAGAGCACGATGTCGGCGCCCTGCTCTAGCGGACGCTGCAAGTACGGCGACGCGAAGGTATTGTCAACCAGCGTCAGCACTCCACGCGGGCGCGCCTGCTCGGCGATGCGCGCGATGTCGGCCAGCTTCAGGAGCGGGTTGGTGGGTGTCTCCAGCCAGACCAGCCTGGTCTCGGGACGAATCGCCTCGGCCACCTCCTCCGGGTCGCGCGTGTCCACGAAGTCGAAGCTGATACCATGGCGCGCAAAGACTTTGGTAAACAGCCGGTAGGTGCCGCCGTAGGCGTCGTCGCCGCCGATCACATGATCGCCTGCATTGAGCAGCAACAGCGCGGTCGTCTCGGCTGCCAGGCCGGACGCGAAGGCCAGCGCGTGTGTGCCGCCGTCCAGCGCGGCCAGCGCCGTCTCGAGCGCGGTGCGGGTCGGGTTGCCGCTGCGAGCGTACTCGTAGCCCTTATGCACGCCGACGGCCTCCTGCGCAAAGGTCGACGTCTGGTAGATCGGCACGATCACTGCGCCGGTGGCCGGATCGGGCTCCTGCCCAGCGTGGATCGCGCGGGTCGCGAAGCCATAGCCCTGATATGAATCGCTCATGCTGCCCCCATTGATTCCAGATCGATCATCGCCGATAATAGAGCTGCGACAAGATGAGAGGTCGCAGGTATCGGCTTGCGACTTGCGACTTGCGGCCTGCTGTAGCGCCGGAAAGCGCTGTGCGCACCCTTGTCAGAACCGAATTATAGCACCACACCTCCGACACGCGGGCGACCGAAGGAGAACATGGCAATGCGGCGAAGCTTGTTGGCCTGTGGCCTCGCGCTGCTTCTGTTCAGCCTGGGGCTATCGTTCGTCAGGAACGAGGCGGGGGATAGCCAGATTCCACCTAACGCAACCGGCATACGCATCGACCGGCATGGCCTCTCCGAAGTCCACATCAATTACCGCATTCCGGCAAAATGGACTCTGAGCGACGTGTATACGTATCAGATATCGCGGGGCTGGGTGCGCGATAGCTTGACCGAGCGCAGCCTCCAGCGCCCGTGGACGGATCCCCCAAGCACGGTCTTCGCCGTGTTCACGCGGCAGCGACTGTTCGGCCTGGTCTCTGAGACGGCGATCGTCGGAGTGCCGGTCGATACGCGTGCCGGGGTCAACGTTCGGCAGGTCCGATGTCTCAAGATCGAGCCGTGGATCGGGTGTTTATGAAGGACTACTTCAGCATCGCGTCCGGCGCCATGGCGCCACTGGCCACTCGCTCGCGGAACAGCGCAATTGTTTCGCCCACAGCTTGCTTGAGCGGCGTGAAATGCGGCTGGCCAATTAGCGCGATGAGCGGCGCGGCGTCGAAGTCTTCCGGCAGCGCCAGCGGCGTGTCCTCAAAGGTGATCCGCCCGGCCGACTCTGGCGCAGCCGTTTCGATCGCCTCCACAACTTCGCGCATATGCACCACGCTGCCGCTCAGGTTGAAGATATCGGCCCCCTCGAACGGCGTGCGGGCGCAGGCGATAAAGGTCTTCGCCACGTCGTCGGCGTATTGAAAGATGCCGCGCCCGCCGAATGGAATGTGGTACGGCTGCCCAACCGCGGCGGCAAACATGGCCTTGGTCGGCGACGAGGTCATGCCCTGGTCGCGTGCCGGGCCGTACACGGTGTAGGGGCGCAGGCCGATGCTGGCCACCCGGTTATCCTGCCAGTAGATCCGGGCGGTGCCCTCGTTGGCCTGCTTGTAGACGCCGTACAGATTGGTTGGGTGGCCGGCTGCGCCGTGCTGGAGCACCGCGCCGGGCGCGCCCGCATCGGCCGCGTCGTAGACGGCGACCGAGGAGGCATAGACGAGGTGGCCGATCCGATCCTTGCGCCGCGCGACCGCCTCGAACACATTCACGGTGCCGACGACATTCACCCGCGCGCCCAGCGGCGGGTCGGCTTTGCAGAACGGCACCTGCAACGCGGCCAGGTGAATGATGTTCGTGATCTCGTGCTGGTCGAGCGCACGCTCCAGCGCCGCCAGGTCGGTGATATCGCCGGCGACGAAGGTCACCCGTGCCAGCTCATCCGGCGCCATGATTAGCTTGAGCCGGCGCGGGTCGCTGGCCAGATCGAACACCACTGGCTCAGCGCCCTCGCGCGCCAGGTTGCGCACGACCCACGCGCCAATACAGCCCAGTGCGCCGGTGACAAGAAAACGTTCCGTAGACATGCATTCCTCTCCTCTAGAACACCAGCTTGGCCACCTTCAAGATCCCCTGCTTCCACGGCACGCGGTGCGACACGCCGGAGGCGTGCTCGAACTGAGCCAGATGCGCGATATACCAGTCGTAATTGCGCACCAGCGCATCCTTGTTCGAGTACTTCGGCGCATACCCCAGCACGCGCTCGGCCTTGTCGATCGAGACGAATGAGTCGGTCGCCGCGGTCTCATACACCCACTTGTAGAGCGGCGAGAGATGCAGCGCCTCAAGGAACCGCAGCGTCCAGATCACCGGCGCCGCCGGCAGGCCGATGATCTTCTTGCCATGGCCGGCGCGGTCCAGCACCGCCTGGTAGTCTTCTTTCATCGTCGTGAACTCTTTCGCGCCGATGTTGAAGGTGTCGTTGACCATGTCGCGGTCGCCCGTAGCAGCCAGGTAGATCGCCGCGCACAAATCCTCGACATCCAGCAGCTGGTAGCGGTTCTTGCCACTGCCGATCATCGGGAAGTTCTTGCCGTCCTTGGCCCAATCGTAGAACAGCGCGAACACGCCTAGCCGCTCCGGGCCGACGAACGACTTCGGCCGTAGGATCGGGACGCACAGTCCCTGCTTGCGGAACTCCTTGCAGACCTCCTCGGCCATGACCTTGGCCTCGCCGTACGGGCCGACGCCGTCGAGTTTGTCGTCCTCCACCAGCGGATGGTGGTCGGGGATGCCATACACTGCTGTTGACGAGACATGGATCACCCGCTCGACCTTGTGATCGAGCGCCGACTGCAAGA
Source organism: Roseiflexaceae bacterium (assembly GCA_035258585.1). Taxonomy (GTDB): domain Bacteria; phylum Chloroflexota; class Chloroflexia; order Chloroflexales; family Roseiflexaceae; genus DATFXE01. The sequence goes on from DATFXE010000820.1 coordinate 12,456, forward strand.
CATTGCGCGTGCCATCGATATCGGTCGAGTAGATATCGGCCGGCTTGTACAGCGGCAGCGCGGCGGCGGTATGGACGACGATATCGACGCCCTCCATCGCGCGATCCACGCTCGATCGGTCGCGAATGTCGCCACTGACGATCTTGATCCGGTTCTTCTCGGGATAGTCGAACGGCGCGATGTCGAGCGAGACGACATTGTGCCCCTGGTCGAGCAGGTAGCGAACCAGGTTGATCCCCAGGAATCCGGCGCCGCCGGTGATCATGTAGGTTTTGGGTGTCATAGCTTCTGTCCTAATGATTGTCTTTTGAGATGAGAGATTACTGATACATGCATTGATTTGGCATATTTGCTGGGGGTGCGGGGGCGACGCCCAGAGGGCACCCGGCCGCCCCGCACCCCCACCTCTGGCTCACAAGGGTAGGTAAGGAAGGGCGCAGCCCTTCCTAATGCCTTTTCTGGTGGTCGTGCTGGCAGCAAAGCCGCCAGCACGACCACCCGAAAAATCTGCTCTGGGGGCGGGCTTTGCCCGCCCCCAGGCCCCCACCCCTAAAGTGATACCTACCCTTGTGAGCCCACCTCTGGGGAGGTCTGAAGGGGGCACCCAGAGGGTAGTCGGGCCCCTCCAGACCTCCCCAGAAAGAATATTCCGTGCCTATGTACAGATCAGTAGAGATTTCGGTACGAAACCCTCGCAATAATAACATCAAAACGCTCGGCCTCGAACGGCAGTGCGGTGATGTCGGCCTGACGCAGCTGGAAGCGATATTCAGCGTCAATCATCTCCTCGCGCTGATCGGTCTCGCGCGCTGGCAGCTTGTTGCTGTTCTTGTAGGCCCTGGCAGCTCGCCCAGCTCCTCGGCCATCAGCACGATCTCCTTGCCGACGTCGGTGACGTTGAAGCCGCGGTCGACTTTGTTCTGGTAGATCGCGTATTGTAATTGTTGCAGATCGATCATGCGGGTAGATTGCTCGACAGCCAATCAAGCGCGCCGGGCGTCTCGCGCCAGATGGTGATCGCGCCTGCGGCATAGGATACAGCCTCGTTCTGATCGCCAAAGCCGATATAGTCGGGCAGCCGCCGAGGAAGCTGCTTGTTGCCCAGCAGATAGGCCGGCACGAACTTGTTCTGTTTCATCGCCTTCTTCAGCGCGGCGTCGGCCTTCTTGCCGGCGCCCTCGCGCCGGAACGCCAGCAGGGCGCGCGTGTACATCCACTCGGCCATCGCGTCGTCCTTGTACTGGTCCAGCAGCTTCCCAAGGGCGGCATCATCACCTTGCCGCAACAGGCAGTTGGCCAGCACATAGCGAATCCCCTGATTGTCGCCGGGATTGAGGCGCAGCATATCGGTGTAGTGCTCGATCGCCTGCTGGTGCTCGCCAAGCTGCCAGAGGCACATCGCCAGCCCCTCGCGAGCGCGCATGTACGGGCGAGTCTCGATGATGCCCCAGAAGTGCCCGACGTCTTCCTCGAACGCCGCGCCGAGTGCGCGCTCGCCTGCATGCACCCCCTTCTCGTAATAGTCCTTCGCCTCCTGAAGACTCCGAGCCTCTTCGGCCAGCAGCACATAGGCGTCCGCGCAGTCTGGCGAGATTTCGAGCGCCTGGCGCGCAAGCTTGACCCTGCGCGACCCGCTGGCCTCCCAGGCGTCATACATGAGTTCCTGGGCGCGATCGAGCGAACTCATGGCCGTGGGCGCGGGTATCCCGCCGGACGCGAGCAGCTCCTGCAAGTAAGCATTTGCCTCGTCGGCCGAGCCGAACTCGCGCTCCTGGAGCAGCTTGCCGATATTCTGCAACATCTTTTCATTTGCGCGCCGGAAATCGGTGGGCGATGGCGTTGCGCTGGATTTTGGCGGGGCCGCTCTGCCGCGTCTCTTCTGCGGTTTCTGATCGCTCATCGTTTGCCTCCTTTGAGAATCGAGAATAGCTGTCACTTGCTGCTAACAGCACAGATCATACCGTCTGTTCTATGAAGGTTGTGTTATCGATTGCTCGACTTGCTCGCCGCTCGGCACGCGTTTGGCGGCATACGCGGCGACCTGGCGCGCTACGTCCTGCCCGAGCTCGACCGCGAAGTTGGTGCCGCGATCCCAGGGGTAGACCTGGCTCATGCTGGCCCAGAATAGGCCCGGCAGCGGCGTGGCAAATGGCGGGATGTTGCGCGAGTGGTCCACCGGCACGATCGGCTGGGCATAGGGCTCGCGGTGCAGCCAGAACTTGCGCACCCACGATCGCTCGAAGCTCACATTGACAGCCTTCAACGCCGGTAGGAAGCGATCCAGCAGCTCGGCCTCGCTCAGGCGGAAGTACTCGTGCGTGGGGTCGAGGTAGTCGCCGCAGTAGATCAGGTGATCGCCGCCGTAGTGCTCCGGCTCGATGAAGTTGGTATGTTCGACCAGCGCCAGGAATGGGAACTGGTCCTTGGGCATGTTGATCCAGTAGAGGTTATCGGTCAGCGGCCTAGTCAGCGCGATCGTCATCACCACCGCGCCCATCGAGCGCAGCCCTTTGAGCCGGCCGAGATATGCCGGCGGCAGCTGCGGCACCAGCTTAGCCAGCAGCCCCGGCGCCCCGGTGACGATCACCGCGTCGACCTCGCGCGGCTGGCCCGACGCCGGCGATACGCGCCAGCCGCCCATGGGCAGCGGCGCCAGCGCGGCGATCGGCGCGCCCAGCAGCACCGTCACGCCCTGCTGCCGCACATGCGCCAGCAGTGCATCGCAGAAAGCCTGAAACCCTCCCTCGAAGTAGCCAAGCTTGAACGAGCGGGCCTTGAAGCGCGCCCACAGCCAAGCCATGTTCACCTCGTCCACATACGGGCCGAACTTACCTTCGAGCAGCGGGCGGATCAGCACGTGGTAGGCATGTTGGCCCATCCAGCGCCGCGTCCATGCCGCGGCTGTGGTTTGCTCCAGGCTGCGCCAGTCGTTCGTGACATACTTCAGGTAGGCGATCGTCGCGCCGAAGCGCACGCGGTCGACAAATGGCAGCGCCGGGAAGCGCAGCACCGGCAGTGCGCCGTCGAGCGCCCAGGCCCGACCATTCCACCACTGGGAGGTGACGGGTGCGCGGAAGAACAGCTTCTGGGAGAAGCCGATCTGATCGACGAGCTGGCGGATGGCGCGGTCGGTCTCGAACAGATGATGGTAGAAGCGCTCGAGCGGCCACTCCCAGCGCTCGTCGCGGAAGCCCGAGGCCAGCCCACCCGCCTGTGCGCCGGCCTCGTAGACCGTGACGGTGTGGCCGGCCTTGGCCAGATCGCTGGCAGCCGTCAGCCCAGCGATCCCCGCGCCGACGATCGCGATGTTCATACAGACCCCTTGGAGGCTAGAGGCTGGAGGCTGGAGACTAGAATAGCCTTTACAAGTCTCCAGCCTCTAGCCTCCAGCCTCACGGTGAGACCTCCAGCCCGCGCTCCTCGACCGCGCGCCCGAAGTCGCGCCAGCCGACATGCTCAAGCAGCATGAACAGCGCGCCGAGCAGCGTGATCGGCAGCCAGAGCGCGATGTGCAACACCAGCGTATAGCCGGTCGCGACCGTCTTCGGCACGCCGTGGGCGGTTAGGATCGCGATCCCGGGTGCGTCGAAGGTGCCGACATAGCCGGGCGTGGAAGGCAGCGTGGTAAATAAATTCACCACTGCGGTCATCAGCATCAGCACGGTGAACGGCACGTACATGGCGGGGTAGAACGCCCACATCACGAACCAGTACTTGGTCGTCTCGCCCAGCCAGATCAACGTCGAGGAGAGGAAGATCAGCGCCAGCTCACGCGGGCTGCGCAGCGATTGGAGGCCTTCGACAAAGCGGTCGAACAGGCCGTGGACGCGCGGGCGCAGGCCAGAGGGCACCACCCGATCGACCAACCAGCCATAGACGAGGCTCATGCGCGCCGGGCGAATCGCCAGCGCCAGGAAGACAACCAGCGCAATCAGGAAGAATGCACTAAACACCGAGACCAGCACGGCGTAGGCCGAGGGCAGTGGCGCAAACGGCAGCGTCACGAAGACGAACAGCAGCATCACCAGGCCGTCGAACAGCCGCTCCAGCACCACTGTGGCCAGCGACGCGCTGACCGGCACACCTTCGCGGCGCTTCAGGATATACGAGCGCAACACCTCGCCAGCACGCGCCGGGTAGACGTTGTTGCCCATATAGCCGATCACTACCACCGGAAACAGCCGCACCAGCGATATCTGCTTGATATGCCGCAGCATATAGTGCCAGCGCCAGGTACGCGCCCATACGGCTCCAAAATAGACCGTCACACCGGGGATCAGCCACCAGTAGTTGGCATGGCGCACCGTCGTCCAGAAGCCCGCGAAGTCGAGCCCGCGCAGTGCCAGGGCGAGAAAGACGATGCTGACGACGACCCCCAGCCAGAATTTCCAACTTCGCAACGACGATACCTCCATCCAAGCCGCCGACGCTCACCCATCGATTGGGCGGCACCTCCCGCGCGCCAGAGCGCGCCAAGGCGACCAGATGCATGATACCCGTGCCTTACGCGCTTGTCAACGCACGCGGAAGCGAAGCGGCGCGGCCTTTCGGCCTGCTCAAGGTAAACTCCGTCGAAGGGGACTAGTGGTCAACCACACTGATTTTGCTCTGGAGGCTCGGAGGGGGCACCCAGAGGGTACCCGGGCCCCTCCGAGCCTCCAGAGGTGGGGGTGCAGGCGGCGACGCCGTTCCCCCTCTGGGTGTGGGCACGAGGCCGCCCCCATAACCCCCACCCAGCAGAAACACTCTGGCAAGCCACTAGGGTGAGGGCAGGGCATAAGTCCCGTTACTGCGGCGCAAACCAGCTCATATCGTCGGAGATGTAGTGCGTCACCAGTTGCTTGTATTGGCCCGAGTAGAACAGCAGCGGGCGCTTTTCCCACCACTTCAAATATTCGACATGCCCGATATAGAGCGTGTGATCGCCGGCGGGGTGAATATCGACCACCTCGGCGACGATATGGGCCACGCAGCCCTCGATCAGCGGCGTGCCATGCATCCAGACGAACGGGATATGCAGCCCCTCGACCGGGCGACCCGCGAAGTGCTGGCTGAACGACTCCTGCTTCTCGGACAGGATGTTGACCCCATAGCGCGCGCCGAGCGCCAGGTGCTGGTTTAGGCGCGCCCGCCGGTCCACCGACACCAGCACCAGCGGCGGGTCGAGCGAGACCGATAGAAAGGCGTTGGCGGTCATTCCGTGGGCGTGCTCCTCGTGCGCCGTCGTGACCACCGTCACGCCGGTGGCGAAGCGCCCCATCGTCGCACGGAATTGACGCGGGTCGATTGCCGGCCTGCTGTTCATCCCATCCCCTTGAGGCGTGATGAGTGACGAGGGACGAGTTGTGATCGCCATTCGTCCCTCGTCACCCATCACTCGTCACTAACAGGCCTTACGCGGTGGTGGGGTTTGGGGAGGCCGGGTGCCCACACCCAGAGGGTACCCGGCGCCTCCCCAAGATCTTCTTTTTTGGCGAACGTTGGCGGCTCTGCCGCCAACGTTCGCCAGAAAAAAGCTACTAGGAGGGCCGGGTACCCTCTGGGTGCCCCTCCAAACCTCCCCGCAATGGACGACCGCGTACGTCGTGTCACTAACTAAAGTGCGGGTTGTTGGCGAAGAAGTTGATGTCAGTCGGGTTGATCATATCGGGCGCCGTCCAGCCGTCGAGGTCATATTCGCTCATACACTGCTCGGCAAAGCCCTTGTATTTCGCCGCCGCCCCACTAAGTTCGGCAACCATAAGCGTCTCAAAGCGGATGCTCTCGTGGTTGCCGAAGTAGTTGCGCTCGTAAAGCTCGTGGCGCCCACCAAACTCCGTGCCGATCGCGTCCCACATCAGCTTCATGAGCTTGACACGCTCCTCGGCGCTGTAGCCGTTCGAGCCGCGCACATACTGTTCGAGGTACGGGCGCACCTCGGGGTTCTGGAAATCGAGCGCGTGCGAGGGCAGGTAGATCAGCGCGCTGGCGAGCGTGTTCTGGATAATCTCCTTGATCTTTGGGTAAGCCAGGCTTGCCATCACCCGGTAGGCCAGCCCGTACTCCAGGTTGGGCAGCACATAGCCATCCGTCCAGGGCATCGGCGTGCGGGCCATGGCGTCGGTCAGGCCCCAGAAGAGATTGCGCCACGCCAGCACCTCGCCGACCGAGGCCTGCACGCCGCGGAACTCCTTCGCGCCGGTCGCCTCCACGCTCTTGAGCAGCAGCCCGGCGATAAAGTCGAGCTTGACGGCCAGGCGGATGCAGCCGTGGAACATAAAGCGCGGCAGAAAACCGGAGCGTGGGAAGAAGTTGTTCACCTTGTCCAGATCGCCATATGCGAACACGTTTTCCCACGGTACAAAGACATTGTCGAACACCAGGATCGAGTCGTTCTCGTCCATCCGGCTGGAGAGCGGGTAGTCCATCGGGCTGCCGATTGCCGCGGCGGCCATCTCGTATGACGAGCGGCAGAAGAACTTGATACCGGGCGAGTCGTTCGGGACGATGCACACAAACGCGAACGGCTTGGTTTTGATCGGCAGCGCGCCGTTGTTGGCGATGAAATTGTAGTTGGTCAGGATCGAGGTCGTCGCAACCACCTTCGCGCCGCTGACGACCAAGCCGTCGTCGCGCTCGTCGACCACGTGCATATACACATCCTTGACCTCGTCAAGCGGACGATCGCGGTCCACCGGCGGGTTGACGATCGCGTGATTGACAAAGGCGACCTGCTCCTGGCAGAGCTTGTACCAGCGCAGTGCATTCTCTTTATAAGGCGCATAAAAATCGGCATTCGCGCCCAGCGTGGCAAGAAAGGCGGCCTTGTAATCCGGGCTGCGCCCCATCCAGCCATAGGTCATGCGCGCCCACTCGGCGATCGCATCGCGCGCGGCGACCAGCTCCTCTACATTGCGCGACGCCTTGTAGAAGCGCTGGGTGAAGCTGCCGTTACCCGTGTCGGTCGCAGTCGTAAGCGTGCCCTGGCGTGCCGGGTCGTGCAGCGCGTCGTACAGGCGGGCGAGCATGCGCACCGTGTTGCGGAACGCCGGGTGCGTCGTCACGTCATTGACCCGTTCGCCGTAGATATACACCGCGCGGCCGTCGCGCAGGCTCTCCATATACTCCGCGCCGGTCATCGGGCGGGTCGCGGCGGCGGCTCCGCTCGCAGACTCAGGCAGCACGTCGGCGGTCATCAGATGTTCCTCCTTCTGGCCTACAGATTTCCGAAACACGGCACTACCGAGAAGCGGCAGGTTTCAGCACGAATTCGTACTCGACGCTGTAGAACGGAGCGCGGACGCCATGAGCGGCGGCCGCTTCAACCGACTCATTGCGCACAAAATCGACGACCAACGAGTCCTTGGTGCCAAACACAGCATCCGATGCGAGATAGGGGTCGCCCTGGACGAACAGGTGCGTCGTCACGGCGGCATACCCCGGCGCCGCGACGATGAAGTGAATATGCGCCGGGCGGAACAGGCTGCGCCCACTCGCGCGCATCATACCGCCCACCGGCCCATCGTCGGGGATCGAGTAGCTGACCGGCTTGATCGCGACGATCTTGTAGCGGCCTGCGCCATCGGTGCGAAAGATGCCGCGCAGATTCATGTCGGGCTGCTCGGGGTCCTGCTCCTCGTACAGGCCGTTCTCGCTCGTCTCCCAGACATCGAGCGTCGCGCCAACGATCGGGGTGCCGTCGGGCGCCAGCACGCGACCCTCGATCACCACCGGCTGGCCGCGGCCATCTTTGCTGATCGATGCGCCGAACGGCAGTTCTTCGGCGCCCTCGCGGTGGAACGGGCCAAGCACGGTCGACTCGGTCTCGCCCTGCAACGCGCGATGATTGATCGCGTCGACCAGGATCGTCACGCCAAGCGTGTCGGAGAGCAGCATGAACTCCTGGCGCTTGTCGTCGCAGATCTGCCCGGTGCGTGTGAGGAACTGAATACCCTGGAGCCATTCGGCCTCGGTCAGATCGACCTCGCGAATGAACGCGTGCAGGTGCGAGATCAGGCTGGTCAGCACTGTTTTGAGGCGTGGATCGGCGGTCTGTTCCAGGCTCTGCAGAACGTTGGCGGTGATGTGCTGCTCGGTGTTGTCGCTCATCGACTCGCTCCTTTCCCACCATCGACGAGCGGAGCGCTCGACCGCCTCCACCGTCGTTGAAGCAGACGAAGAATTCGCGATCAGGGCACGCTCCCTAATCCGCGCGATATGCGCCAGCTCCTGCCGCGCAAACCAGCAGGTGAGCTGGATTATCCGAACGAACACCAGGGGGCAGGATGTTGATGCGGGCGAGCAAACTATACAAAATATAGCACAGATTGGCCGCACCGTCGAGATTACTACCGATCGCGGCGCGGCCAGATCGTCCAGAGCACTGCCAGTACGGCGGCGGCCCAGACCCAGCGTGTCTCCGTCTCGAAGCCGTTGATCCGCAGCAGCACCCCGCCGATGAACAGGCCACTCGCCATGATTCCGCCGGCCAGCCGCGACGTGGCGCGCTCGACCCGGCGCATGCCGCGCTCCAGCCGGCTAAGATCGACGCGTATCTGCAGATCGCCGCGGTTGGCGGCCTTGTAGTAGCTATCCATCTGGCGCGGCAGGGTCGCCAGAATCTGGCCGAGGCTGGTCAGCTCCGTGCGAGCGCGGCCAAACCAATCGCCTTCGCGGCTCTCGCGGGCCATGAGCTGCTGCGCAAACGGCCGCAAGGTCTCGAACAGGTTGATGTGCGGGTCGAGCGCGGTCGTCATACCGCTGACCATGCCCACGGAGCGGCCGAGATAGATCAGGTCCTGCGGCACCTGGAATGGCATATCGCGCACCAGGCTCTCGACTTCGCCAAACACGCCCTCGACATCGATATTGGACAGCTCGCTGATGCTGCGGTCGTAGGTGTGACGGAACAGTACATTGGCGGCCTGGATGATCGGCCGGCGATCGGCGCCTGGTAGGATCACGCCCAGGTTGTCCAGTGCCATCACAAAGCGCTCGGGGTCGTTGGTCGCGATCGCGACGGTGCTCTCGCGCAGCGCCGTCATGGCGCGCGGCCCCAGCCGGCCGACCATGCCGAAGTCGACGAAGATCAGCGTGCAAGGCGCGCCGGGCCGCGTCCCATTTGCACGGCTATGGTTCATCGCCGGTTCTTTTGCCACAGAGTTCACAGAGGGCATAGAGGGGCCCGATTCTATTCTTTTCTCCTTGCCCTCTGTGTCCTCTGTGGCGGAATCGGCCATAGACGTCTGTGGCGGGCCGTCGACGCGCACGAACAGATTGCCGGGGTGCGGGTCGGCATGGAAGACGCCATCGAGAAACCACTGTTTGAGGTAGGCGGCGTAGAAGCGATGCGCCAGCTCCGATCGGTCGACTCCGGCGCGGTCCAGCGCCGCGATGTCGCTGACCTTGATTCCGCCGATCCGCTCCATGATCAGCACCCGCCGCGACGAGATCTCGGGATATGGCTCGGGAATATAGACTCCCGGAACGTCGGCGAAATTGGCGCGGATGATCTGGGCGTTGCGGGCCTCCTGAATATAATCCAGCTCTTCGATCAGCACGCGCTTGAACTCCTCGAACAGCGCCAGCAGGTCGGCGCGCCGCTTGATTGGCCCATAGTTGCGGATCACACGCACCGCCCACTCGACCGCACGCAAATCTATCTCGACGATCTCGTCGATCCGCGGCCGCTGCACCTTGATTGCAACGTCCCGGCCGTCGTGCAGCCGGCCGAAGAACACCTGGCCGAGCGACGCAGCCGCCACGGGCGTTGGCACGAACTGGGCGAACAGCTCGGCGGGCGCCGCACCCAGCTCTTCGACGATCGTGATGAGGATATACGGCAGCGGCGCGGGCGGCACCTCATCCTGCAGCCCCGCCAGCTCATCGGTGATCTGTATGGGCAGAATATCGGCGCGCGCACTCAGAAACTGGCCGAGCTTGATCAGCACGCCGCCCATCTGGGCCGCCAGGCCGCGGAAACCACGCGCGATTCGCACCCAGCGCTGCATGGCCGTCCGCCGTACGTACCAGCGCGTGATCGACCAGCGGCCGAGCAGAATGTCGAACAAGAAGACACGCGCGATCACACTCAGAAAGAACCACGAGATGCGCAAAAAACGCCGGCGCGAATGGATATTGAGCGGCGGCAGCTTGTCTTTCGGCGGCGCGGGCGACAGTTCAGTTGGCGCGTTCGTGATAGTTTGCACGTGAGTATTATACACGACCGAGCACTCCACCAGTGCCTCTCATCGAGTTCTCATCCCATACGAGATAACGACGCGTTAATATGCACCTACACTGTGGTAGAACAACGATGAGGCTGGCGCAATCGCTTTGGAAGGAGGAATTCTTAGATGTACCGACGTATCTGGATGGCCATTGTAGCTGTAGCCTTCGCGGGCGCATTGGCGGCCTGCGGCAGCTCGACCAGCCAGTTGGCCGCCGCGCCCACCAGCGCGCCTGCCACCGCGCCAACCGCCGCCCCCGCTGCCGCCGCACCGACCAACTCTGCCGCCGCGCCAGCGGCCCAGCCCGCCGACGCGGCTACAGCCCAGCCTGCGCTAGGCTCTGCCACTGGAGCAACTCGCACATTCACGATCGTGCCGGAGCAGACCGAGGCGTCCTACGAAGTCCAGGAACAATTCTTGAACCGCGACCTGCCAAATCAGGCGATCGGCAAGACGAATGCGGTCGAGGGCGAGCTCCAGATTAGCCTCAACGGCAAACCAAGCGGCCAGGTAACTAAGATCACAGTGGATCTAAGCAAGCTAACGAGCGACGAAAGACGGCGTGACAACCGCATCCGCCAGCAGTGGCTCGAATCGAGCAAATATCCCAACGCCGTGTTTACCTCTACCGACGCCCAAGGCATACCGGAGAGTTATACCGATGGCCAGGAAGTCACCTTCAAGCTCACAGGCAATATGACCATCCGCGATGTGACCAAGCCGGTCACGTTCGACGTGACTGGCAAGCTGGTGGGCGACACGATCACCGGCAACGCCACGACACAGATCTTGATGAAGGACTTCGGCATCGATCCGCCAAGTATCGCCGGCATGCTGACGGTCAAGGATGGCGTGACGGTGAGGCTCAACTTTACTGCGAAAGAGTCGAAGTAGCTTGTCGCGAAAGGCGGCTCTCGCTTTACAATCGGTTTGAAGGGGGTGGGATTTGGGGGCGACGCCGGGTACCCTCTGGGTGTGGGCACCCGGCCGCCCCCAAACCCGACCCAAAGTGTAAAGTACGTTTGAAACATGCCTAATCGCGAGTAGTTGACGCACGATCGGCCACATGCTAACATGCCCATGTAGCCAATCGAGCGTAGCATTCTGCGACGAAGCGCGAAGCGGGCGTGGAGAAAACCGGTCGCATTCCGGCGCTGCCACCTCTCCATCTTCGTGGAGAGGGTTTTCTGTTTTCACCGCGCCGGCGAGGGACACATGCGCACGAGCATCTGGCTGGTTCGCCACGGCCAAACCGAGCTGAACAAAGCCCGCCGCTACCAGGGCACCAGCGACAGCCCGCTGACGCCGTTTGGCATGCGCCAGGCCGAGGCGCTCGCACGACGACTGCGACGCATCCCGTTCAAGGTGGCGATCACAAGCCCATCGCTACGCGCGCGCCTGACGGCCGAGGCGATCCTGGGCGACCGCGAGGCGCCGATGCTCGACGACTCGCGCTGGGCCGAGGCCAACCACGGCCGCTGGGAGGGGCTGACCTACCAGGAGGTGCGCAGGCGCTTCCCACAGGAGGCGGCCGAGCGCTTCGCCGACGCGCTGCACGGCCGCCCGGAGGGCGGCGAGAGCCTGGCCGAGGTAGCCGCGCGCGTGGCGGAAGGCTGGTCGGCGCTGCTCCAACGCCATCCCGGCGGTCGTGTACTGCTGGTCACTCACGCCACGCCGATCCAGCTCATCCTGTGCGAGCTGGGCGGCCTGGCCGCGACACTGCACTGGCGCTGGCGCGTCGATCTGGGCAGCGTGACGGCGATCGACGTGTATGTCGGCGGGGCTATCGTCCGAATGGTCAACGAAGTACCCAAACTGTGGGCCTTTGATGATCGGTTGAACGTTCGGTCGTGTCATTAACACGAGTTACGCGGTCGCGCTTTCAAACGCCGTTTCGCCTGCGGCAGCATGGTACTTGCCGTTTTATCTGTTTTTCGTTTTTCGCTCTGCGAGCGAAAAACGAAAAACAAAAAGAAGGTAAAGTACCGCTGCGAACGACCACATCTTGACCACCGCGTAAGTCGTGGCATTAAGAAAATTCAACATATGAGCAACGATGAGATGATGCTGCGCGATCTATGCGCGCGTATTCCTGGCCCGAACTCGGCCACCGCCGCCGCCGCGCGCGCCCGGCTCGACCGCTTGACCAAGCCACCCAGCAGCCTGGGTGCGCTCGAGGCGCTGATCGTGCGCCTGGCGGCGATCACCGGCCAGGTGCGGCCGGAGTTCAAGCAGCCGGCTGTGCTGGTGGCGGCGGGCGATCACGGCGTGGTGACCGAGCGAGTCAGCGCCTACCCGCAATCCGTGACGGGGCAGATGGTGCTGAACTTCCTGCGCGGCGGCGCAGCGATCAACGCCCTAGCGGCCAATGCCGGCGCACGCGTGATCGTCGTGGATGCGGGCGTAGCGACCGACCTGCCCGACCACCCAGGGCTGCGGCGCGCGTCGACCGGCAGCGGCACCCGTAACCTGCTGCGCGAGCCGGCGATGAGCCGCGGCCAGACATGCGCGGCGATCGTCGCCGGTGCGCGGATTGCGACGGCCGAGATCGACGCCGGCCTGGATCTGCTGGCGCTCGGCGACATTGGCATCGGCAACTCTACTGCGGCGGCCTGCCTGACCAGCGCGTTCACCGGCGCGCTCCCCGAGCTGACCACCGGCCGCGGCACGGGGCAGGATGACGCTCGCCTGGAACACAAGCGCACGATCGTGGCAGCCGCCATCCGGCGGGCGCGGCCCAAGCCGGCCGACCCGCTTGGGACGCTGGCCGAGCTGGGCGGCTTCGAGATCGCAGCACTGGCCGGGGCGGCACTGGCCGCCGCTGCGCGGCGAGTTCCGGTGATACTCGATGGCTATATCACGGCCAGCGCGGCGCTGGCGGCCGTGGCGCTAGCGCCCAACCTGCGGCATACCCTGATCGCCGCGCACCGCTCGGCCGAGCCAGGCCACCGTGTGGCACTGGAACACCTGGGCCTCCAGCCGCTGCTGACGTTGGATATGCGGCTCGGCGAGGGCAGCGGTGCCGCGCTGGCGCTGCCGCTCATCCAGGGCGCCGCCCGCGTGATGCGCGATATGGCTACCTTCGAGCAGGCGGGTGTCGACGACAAGCTGACGAGGTGACGGAGAGACAAGAGACAAGAGACAAGAGACAGGCGGACCCTATATCTCCTGTCTCCTATCTCCTGTCTGTTGTGTGGGTGTGAGAAGACATGCGTGAATCGACGGAACAACCGTCAGCCCGCAACTGGTGGGGCCCGCTCTGGCCGCTTGGCGAGGCGCTGCGCTTCCTGACGATCATCCCGATCCCGGGCATGCCGTCTATGTCCGAGCAGAGCATCGCCCGGGCGATTCCGCTCTTCCCGCTGGCCGGCGCCGTGATCGGCGCGCTGCTGATTGGGCTGGGCATAGCTTGTGGCGCGCTGTGGGATGCCTGGGTACGCGCGGTCGCGATCGTGGTGGGCTGGGGTATCTTGACGGCAGGGCTGCACCTCGACGGCCTGAGCGATACCTTCGACGCGGTGATGAGCTGGCGGACGCGCGAGCGCAAGCTGGAGATCATGAGAGATAGCCGGATCGGCGCGATGGGCGCGCTGGCGCTGATCGCCGTGCTGGCGCTAAAAGCCACCTGGCTCCACGCCGCAGGCGATGGTTGGTGGCGCGCAGTCTGGCTTGCGCCGATCCTCGGGCGCTGGGCGGATACATACGGCATTTTCCGCTTCCCGCCGGCGCGCGAGGGCGGTTTGGGGCGCGAATTCCAGGCACGTGCGCGCCGCGGCGACTTCGTGATCGCCACGGCCACAGCGGCAGGGCTGGCGTTGATCCTGGCCGGGTCGCGCGGGCTGCTGGCGCTGGCGTTGGTCTGGTGTGTCTCGAACGCGCTGGCGCGCTGGTGGACGCGCGACCTGGGCGGGCTGACCGGCGACACCTACGGGGCACTCTGCGAGATCGCCGAGGTGGTAACGCTTGCTGTATTGAGTGCTGGGTTCTGAGTGCTGAGTTAGGAAACTCAGCGCTCGGCACTCAGAACTCAAAACTAATCTGTGCCAACATCGATCACATTTTGATCAGGTATAATTCGCGTTGAAGAATTAGACTTTGTATCGTAAGTGCCGCACGAATCGGCGCTGGTCGGCTGCCGCCTGACGATCCGCGCACGCGCCGGCCCGACCATGTACCTGTAAGGAGCCAACCCATGCCAGAGGAACGTGGCACCGCGAATGACCTTGAGCCGCGCTTCTATCCCAACTTGATTGGGCGCCTGTACCTCATTAGCCTCGAAGATGTCATGGGCCGCAACGGCGTCAACGCCCTGCTCAACCTCAGCGGCGCGCGC
>DATFXE010000821.1:0-6160 GCA_035258585.1 Roseiflexaceae bacterium
GCGTGACGAAAGCAGATTGAAATATGAGGGAATAAAGACCAGGGCGAAGAGCCATCCTGCTTCGATGATTCGCTCGCACCAGAGCGCAATAGTGGTCTGACGTTGCAACCAGGTGCCTCCTGAAAAGATATTGCGTAGTGCGTAGTGCGTAGAAGCAGCTTCTACGTACTACGCACTACGCAATGTGTGGTCTCAGCTCACAAGTAGTGTTTCCTGCGCCTCCTGCCGGGCCTGAAGCTTAAACGAGCGGGCCCGCTCGACCATCTCGCGCGCGCTATGGCGGCTATGATCGCTCACGGGCACGCCGTCGAGCATGGCCGCCAGCTCTTCGACGCGCTGCTCATCGGACAGAAGTTGGACGGTCGTGCGCGTGCGATCGGCGCTGAAGGACTTGGCGATCGCATAGTGCGCGTCGCCAAATGAGGCCACCTGGGCCAGGTGAGTGATACAGACGACTTGATGGCGGTCGCTGATGCCCCAGAGCTTCTCGCCGACAACATGTCCGGCGCGCCCACCGACACCTACATCCACCTCATCGAACACCAGCGTCGGTACATCATCTACGCGCGAGAGGATCGACTTGAGCGCGAGCAGCAGCCGCGCGCTCTCGCCGCCGGAGGCGATTCGGGCCAGTGGCTTCAGCGGCTCGCCGGGGTTAGGTGAGAGCAGAAACTCTACCCGGTCGATGCCCGTCTTGTCAAACGACCAACGACGAACGACCAACGACGAAAGGACATCTCCATCTTTCGCCTGCGCCGTCTGCAGTAGCGCGCTTTGGTCTTTGGTCGTTGGTCCTTGGTCGATGGGTACGCCGTTTGGGTCTTCCTCATGCTCGAGGGCGACGAAGAAGCGCACGTTCGGCATTGCCAGATCGCGCATAGCGCCTTCGACGGCGGCCGCAAGCTGATCGCCCATCGCGCGGCGGCGGCGCGAAAGCTCGCCGGCGAGCATGCCGATCTCGGCCAGCAGGCGCGCCTCGTGTGCCTCGAGGTCGGCCAGATGCTCGGCGCTGTGGGTCAGGCGCTCGATCTCGGCCTCGGCCGAGGCGGCGCGCTCCAGGATCTGCTCGATGCTGCCGTGATATTTGCGCTGCATCTCGCGCAGCAGCGTCAGCCGATCCTCGATCGCATCCAGGCGAGCTGGATCGAACTCCATGCCGTCGCGATATATCCGCACGCTGGCGGCCAGATCCTCTAGCATATACAGCAGCTCGCTCGCCTGCTCGGCGGCGCGCGCGATGCTGGGGTCCAGCCGGGCCAACTCGGCCAGCGCCTCGTTCACCGCGCCGAGCGACTCGACCACGGGTTTGACCGGCCGGCGGCCTGCTTCATCGCCGGCGTACAGCAGCGTGTAGGCCGATGTCACCAGGTCGGTGATCTTCGCGCCATTCTGCACCAGCGAGCGCTCCTGCACTAACTCGGCCTCCTCGCCGGGGCGCAGCTTGGCCATGCCGACGTCTTGGAGCAGGTAGCGCAGCTCCTCGATCCGCTCGGCGCGGCTGGCAGCTGCCTTCCGCAGCGCCGCAAGCTCTTCGCGCACCTTGCGCAGCTCGCCGACTTTCTCGGCCACCTGGGCCCGCTGTGGCAGCAGACCGCCGAATCGATCGAGCATCTCGCCGTGCGTGCGGGTGTTGAACAGCGACAGACCCTCGTGCTGGCCGTGGATATCGACGAGCCGGCCACCAACCTCACGCAGCACCGAGATGCTGACGGCGCGGCCGTTGATCCGCGCGACGCTGCGGCCGCTCTCGGCATTCACCTCGCGCGACAGGATGACCTGCTCGTCTTCATCATCCCACAGACCGTATTCGGTCAGCACCGGCACTACATCGGGCCGATCCACGATGCTGAAAACGCCCTCGACCCGCGCGCGCTCGGCGCCGGCGCGAACAAAAGTCGGGTCGGCGCGATCGCCACGCAGCGTACCCAGGGCGTCGATGATGATCGATTTGCCCGCGCCTGTCTCGCCGGTGAGGACATTGAAGCCGGCTTCCAGCCTCAGGCCTAGACTGTCGATAATCGCGAAGTCCTTGATATTGAGTTCAAGTAGCATGCGTACTGATCAATAATCTGGTCTCTATCACACCAGGTCTCAGGCTGCATTGTACCATATCGGTACCGCGGTCGCAATGTTCGAGACACATCGGAGTAGCGTTTCAAGGCATCAGGATAAGGAGGTAAAACACTTGTTCTATATCACCAAGCACTCTCTGAATCTGGTACAATCGATAGCAGCATCATTCACGGAGGCATACTTACCTGCGCCAGCATGGTACGTTCCTTTTATGGTCATAAGTCATCCCGTATTCACCACGGTGGCTGCGAAGGCGTGGGAATCCGCCGCAGCGCATCCCCACGCCTTCGCAGCCACAAAAGAAAGGGTCGCACGTGCTCGTTGGGGCCGCGCAACGGCCCCAACGAGCACGTGCGAGGAGCAGATTGGAATACTGTGTCCGCAACGATATAAGATATGCTGCATCACAATGCCAAAACATCCGATTGTAAAATTCGCGATGACTCATGACAATGCGAAGAGTCTGTTTGTCTACAAGGGCTGTTTATGAAACAAGGAGCAGCACCATGAGCGAGAGCGTCAAGGCACAGATCGACATCCTGGCGGCCTTCCCCGAGCAACTCAAGCGCCAGATCAAGGGGCTGGACGAAGCCGCGCTGCGCTTCAGACCCGCGCCGGATGAGTGGTCGATCATGGAGATCATTGGGCATATCATCGACGTCGGGGCGCTCTGGCCGGGCCGCACGCGCCAGATGCTCGCCGCCGACAACCCGGCGCTCGCAGTATTGGATTCCAACTGGGTGCGGCAGCGCGACTATCATAACAAGCAGGCTGACTTCCTGCTGATCACGCTGGCCGAGCAGCGCGCGGAGTATGTCGAATTCCTGCGGACGCTGCGGCCGGCCCAGCTTGCCCGCACTGGCATACACCCGACTCGCGGCCCTCTCACGGTCGAGCTAGGCATTGCGGCGCTAGCCGACCACGACCACGAGCATAGCCGGCAGATCGCGGCGAATCTGGAGGTCTATGATCGTCAAGCGCCCAGATCGATCGCGTAGAGATACGTCAGAATATTGCGATTGCGCGGGTTATGAAAGGTCGTCTCACGGCGCATCCCGAGCCGCTCAGCTACCAGGGCGGATGCGATATGATCGTGTGGCATATTCGCGACGATCCGCTTCAGGCCCAAGGTGTGGATGCCGTAGTCCAGGCAGGCCCGCGCGCATTCGACGCCGAAGCCCTGACGCCAATAAGGATGGTGGATGATATAGCCCAGATCATACTCACGGCGTCCGTTGATCTCAGCCTCGACGATCCCACAATCGCCGATCGGCGCGCCGCTCTCGCGCAGCTCGATCAGCATGCGCCCCAGGCCCGTGGCGGGGAAGGACGCGCTGGCGCGCCGCACCCAGGCTGCCACCGCTTCCCTGGAGAACGGCTGCGGCCAGAACATCATAGTGATCGGGTCGGCGAAGATCAGCTCGACCAGCGCGATGTCGGCCTCGATGTACGGCCTGATAATTGTGCGCGCAGTTTCGATCATGGGCGCTCCGAATGGATATCGAACTTCGTGCGGTCGTGCCGGCGGCGATACTCGCGCTGAATGAACTTCGGCGCATACGGCAGATAGACGCGCTGCCGATCTTCGCTGAGCGCGAAAAATCGCGCCTGGCAAACACTCCTTTGCCTTTGGCCCCAGCCTGTTTGACGATGATATCCGTTATCACGGCTACTCCAAATCAACTGGCTTAGGGATTCTCTTCACATAACGCATCTCAGTGGTGGGGGTGCGGGGGCGACGCCGGGTACCCTCTGGGTGTGGGCGCCCAGCCGCCCCCGCACCCCCACCTGCCGGGCTCACAAGGGTAGGTATCACTTTAGAGGTGGGGCCTGGGGCGGGCTTTGCCCGCCCCCAGAGCAGATTTTTCTGGTGGTCGTGCTGGCTTTGCCGCCAGCACGACCACCAGAAAAGGCATTAGGAAGGGCGCAGCCCTTCCTTACCTCCCCAGTAGGTGATCAAATTTTGGAAAATTCCCTATCGATCTCATCCAGATCGTCGATCTGGAGCGACAAAGCGTCGATCGAGACATGGATCTCGCGCAGCGAGAGGGCCAGCGAGACCAGCAGCAGAATCAAGCTGCTGCCAAAGATCCACTTTCCTAATTCAGGCAGACCGGCAAAGAGCATGAACATAGCCAAGACGCATCCGAAGAAACTGGCCACGCCGAAGACTTGCATGTTGCGAATGATGCCGATACGATAGCGCAGATTGGCGATCTGGCCTTTGATGCGTGGGTCGGGTTCGGCGCGGTAGCGCGCGTACAGCTCACGTGTCAGGCCGGCCAGTGTGATGAAGCGATTCGTATACGCCAACAGTAGAAGCGAGATCGCGGGGAACAGCAGTGCGGGCGTGGTCAATGTCAATTCCATAGCCACATCAACAAACTGATTGCGCGGTTATTTATGAATCGATTATAGCACCACCTGGAAGATGGTATCATTGTCCACATCCAAGCTTACTGATTGTAAAGGATAACCAGCTCATGTCATACACAGACCCTATCACCTTCGACGACATTCGCGCCGCTCAACAGCGTCTGCGCGGCGTCGCGCATGCCACGCCGGTCGTCAGCTCACGCACGCTGGATGAGCAAACAAGCCGGGCGGTGTTCCTCAAATGTGAGAATTTGCAGCGTGGCGGGGCGTTCAAGTTCCGCGGCGCCTACAACACGATCAGCCAGCTCGCGCCACAAGCGCGCCAGCGCGGCGTGCTGGCCTTCTCATCCGGCAACCATGCACAGGGGGTGGCGCTCGCGGCGCGGCTGCTGGGCGCGCCGGCAGTAATCTGCATGCCCGACGACGCGCCCGCCGTCAAGGTCGCGGCCACGCGCGGCTATGGCGCCGAGGTGATCTTCTACGACCGGCTGAAGGACGACCGCGAGGCTTTCGCGCGGCGAATCGCCGAGCAGCGCGGTATGACGCTAGTGCCGCCCTACGACGATGTGCGGATCATGGCCGGCGCCGGCACCGCGGCATTGGAACTGGTCGAGGAGATGCCTGATCTCGACGCCGTGCTGGTGCCGATCGGCGGCGGTGGGCTGATCGCCGGGAGTGCGCTGGCGATACACGGTGCCAATCCGCGCACGCGCGTCTTCGGTGTGGAACCGGCCGGCGCCGACGATACGCTGCGCTCGCTGCGCGCCGGCGAGCGTGTCGGCATCCCGCCACCTAGTACGATCGCCGATGGGCTGCGGGTGGCCAAGCCCGGAGCGTTGACCTTCCCGGTGGTCCAGCGCCATGTCACAGATATCCTGGTCGTCTCCGACGAGGAGATCCTGGAAGCGGTGCGGTTCGCTTTGCTGCGGCTCAAGCTGGTGATCGAGCCGTCCGGCGCGGCGACTCTGGCGGCACTGCTGGCCGGCCGCTTGCCTCCCGACGTCCGGCGCGCAGGCGCGATCATCAGTGGCGGCAACATCGACCCGCCGCTGCTGGCGAGCCTATGGAAGGATCAACCGAAGTGACGGGGGATGCGGTACCCGACACCCGCCACGCCGCACCCGTCACACGACACGCGCTTGTTGACGATCGACATCGATTGCTCGTATAATCGGTATCGCCGAACGCGCCAAGTGAAGGAAGGGTCCGCTCATGGCCGTCTTCAAAAATTTTGACGATCTGCATTCCTGCATGGGCCGCCTGTACGACGACTCCAAGCGCGATGCGCGGATCGCGCCGAAGATCAAGGACTCGAACCTGGTGATCCAGTTCCGCTATGACGAACCTCATGCGACGGTAACCATCAATGCTGCCGCGCCGCCAACACAGCCAGGGGCCTACTTCGACGTGCTGTGGGGCGACGATACCGGGCTCAAGCCGGATGTTGAGATGTCGATGAAGGCCGATGTCGCGCACCAGTTCTGGCACGGCAAAGTCAACCTGATGGCCGCGTTGGCCCGCCGGCAGATTGTGGCCAAAGGCCCGATCCCCAAAATTCTGAAGCTGCTGCCGGCGGTGGAGCCAATGTACGCGATGTACCCAACTATTTTGCACGAACTGGGCCGCGACGAGCTGATCATCAAGTAAGCGTCCCTGATCTCATACACCCGCATCCCGCGGGCCAACAATGGTTCGAAGGAGCGGCGGTCAT
>DATFXE010000822.1:0-2482 GCA_035258585.1 Roseiflexaceae bacterium
TTGGCGGCTGGCCCGCAGTACCGCCCGATCGATCGCCAGGCCGCGGCCGCGCAGATCGCCGAGCGCTATGGCCTGGCTGGGCCATTCGTCTACTACGTCGGCGGGCTCGACGCGCGCAAGAACGTCGCGACGCTGGTGCGCGCCTGGCAGCGTCTGCGCTGCGCCGGCGGGCCGGCAGCGACCCTGGCGATCGCGGGGCGCGCGCTTGGCGATGACCCACGATTATTTCCCGATCTCGACACGCTGATCGCCGAGCTTGGCGTGGCCGATTCCATCCGGCGGATCGACGTCCCGCGCGAGGATAACGCGCTGCTGTATAATGGCGCCACCGCGTTCGCCTACCCCTCGCGCTATGAGGGCTTTGGCATGCCGCCGCTGGAGGCCATGGCTTGCGGCACGCCCGCCGTCGTCGCCGAGGCTAGTAGCCTGCCGGAGGTAGTGTCCGACGCGGCGCTGCTGGCGCCACCTGACGATGTTGCCGCCTGGGCGGTCGGGCTCTGGCGGCTGCTCGGCGATCGCGCGCTGCGCGACATGTTGCGCGCACGCGGCTTCGCGCGCGCAGCCCGCTTCAGCTACGCCCGCGTGGCGCGCGAGACGGTTGATGTGTACGAGCAAACAGCTCGCTTGTAAGCGTGTCATCCTCCTGTAATCTACGAACACTTGTTCGTATATAGTCGATCGTAGTACACTCGCTTTTACCTCTTGTATAGGTTTGAGCGCGTGCGGAAGCGCCTGTTGCGCTGCATGATCTCGGCAGATGGTAAAAGCGTATGGATGAGGAACAGCTGATCGAGGAGATCAGCCATCATGAGTCGCTGCTGAAGATTCAGCGGCGCAATTTGCGGGCGCTGGAGCTTCAGATTGCCCAGCATGGGCCTTTCGACGTGCCGCTGCACATGCGCGGCGCGCAGGATGACCTGCGGGCCGAGGTTACGCGTATCGAGCGGGCCTTGCGCGACCTGAGGGCGCGGCTGCGCCGGCTGAAGCAAAAACGTTGAGCGTCGAGAATTGAACAGTATGCTATTCTCAATGCTCATTTCTGATTCTCAATTCTATGCGCATTCTGATGCTCTCCAAGGCGCTGGTGGTTGGCGCTTACCAGAGGAAGGCCGAAGAGTTGGCGGCGCTTCCCGGTGTCGAGCTAACGGTTGCCGTGCCGCCATCCTGGCGTGAGCCGGGCGTGGGCGAGCAGGTGCTTGAGCGGCGCTTTATTGATGGCTACCAGCTGGCAGTGCTACCGATCTGGTTCAATGGCCGGCATCATATCCACTTCTACCCCGCGCTCGAGCGTCTGGTCGAGCGGGTCCGGCCCGATGTGTTTCATATCGACGAAGAGTCGTTTAACTTCGCCACCTGCCAGGCCATGCGCGCAGGTGTGCGCCACGGCGCGCGCTGCTGCTTCTATAACTGGGCCACCGTGGATCGACGCTACCCGCCGCCATTCGGCTGGTTTGAGCAGTACGCTTTTCGCCACGCCGCCCACGCTATCGCCGGCGTCCAGGAAGCGGCCGAGATCATGCGCCGCCACGGCTATGTGGGGTCGATCAGCGTCCTGCCGCAGTTTGGTGTCGATCCCGATCTGTTCTCGCCGACTGAGCGATTGGGGACTGGGGACTGGGAATCGGGAGACGGATATGCCCAATCCCCAGTCCCCAGTCCCTTCGTCGTGGGCTACATCGGTCGCCTGGTGCCTCAGAAGGGCCTGCTCGATTTGGTCGAGACGCTGCCGCTGCTGCCCGCGCACGTGCGGGTGCGGCTGATCGGCGATGGAATGCAGAAGCAGCAGCTGCTCGCGCGCGCGACGGAGCTAGGCGTTCGCGAACGCCTCGATCTGGTTGGCTGGACCAATGACGTGCCGGCCGAATTGCGCCGGCTTGACGTGCTAGCCCTGCCATCGCATACGACCCGCAGCTGGAAGGAGCAGTTCGGTCGCGTGCTGATCGAGGCGATGAGCTGCGGCGTCCCGGTAGTTGGGTCTTCCTCAGGCGAGATTCCCAACGTGATCGGCGACGCCGGCCTGATCGTTCCCGAAGGTGATGTGCAGCAGCTGGCGGCGGCGCTCCGGCGTTTGGCTGAGCAGCCTGCCCTACGCACCGATCTGGCTGGCCGCGGCCGCGCGCGCGTGCTGGAGCGCTATACTCAGGCCGCGCTGGCGCGCCAATACTACGAAGTCTATCGCCAAATGCTCATAGGCCCTCCAGGTGCAGGCGCCGATCGGTAGATTTTGCTACAATATTTTCATCATCTTCAAGATCGTATTCATATCTTGTTTAACTTGAATGACTACGATTATGGAGATTGTTGAGAATGAACTATTTAACGCGGTCTTAAACTCAATATAACAATTATATTGATAGAATATGTATATGGGCGATCGTTTTGCGTTTTTACGTCTATGAGTAAGTCGTAATGTTGTCTTTCACTTGATTATCTTTATGGTGGGAGGTTGGAGAAGCCTTCGGCCCTCCAAACTCCCTAGCTC
>DATFXE010000823.1:0-7540 GCA_035258585.1 Roseiflexaceae bacterium
TTGCTCAAGGTGTGCGCCCGCCAATCGTGAGTCGATCGCGAGTGCTTGGTCGAGCCATGCCAGAGCCTCGTGCGAGCGGCCCAGTCGCAGCGCCAGTGTCCCAGCATTCTGCTGAATCGCGGCATCACCCCCAGCTAATTCGGCGGCTCGCCTGGCAGCTGTATAGGCTGCTTCAGTCTGGCCAAACATCGCCAGGGCCTGGCTATAATAATAGAGTGTGGTGGCGCTGTCCGGCGTAATTGCCAGCGCTTGCCTGAATGCTCCGCAAGCTTCTTCATAGCGTTGCACCCGTACGAGTACTCGCCCAAGCTGGTCATAGTATTCTGCCGACCAGCCTACGCGCGCGGCGCGGCGGAGCGCGCGAATAGCTGCTGACAGGCGTCCTGTCGTGGTATGCAGCATTCCCACCTGGAACAGCGTGGCCGGATCACGCCGATCGCATCGCAGCGCGGCGGCCAGCAAGCCGCGGGCGCGGTTATACCGGCCCAGTCGCAGATGCAGCGCCCCCGCAGCACGTGCGTAGAGCGGTTGATTGGGTGCCAGCGCCGCAGCACGCTCGTATGCGGCGCTCACGCTGTCCCATTGCTCCAGGGCCTCGGCGGCGCGTCCAGCGTCATAATGTAGTTCGGCACGCATGGGTTCCAGCTCAACTGCGCGCTGGAGATGCCGCGCAGCTGCCGGCGTCTTACCTAACAGGCGATACCGCATGCCGATCGCGTGCTCATAATCGGCGGAATCCGGTGCAAGCGCAATCGCATGGCGGTATGAATCGAGCGCTTGTTCGTGATACCCTTGGCGCCAGAACAGCGTCGCCAGCTCGGCGTGTGTCTCCGCACTTTCTGGCTGTAGCTCTAGCGCCGTTCGCAGCGCATCGACGCCCTCCTCGGTGTGGCCTTGGTCGCGCAGCAGCACGCCCAGCCGCCGCTGGTAGATCGCATTCTGGCCATCCAGCCGCGTGGCATGGTGGCAGGCGGCCAATGCGGCATCGGGCTCGCCGAGTTCCTCACAGGTCTGGCTGAGCGCGAAGTAGAGCGTCGCGTCGGTCGAGTCGAGTTCCGCCGCGCGCTGCAGCGCGGCGCGTGCCCCGGAGAGATCACCCTGGGTCCGGCGGATCTGGCCGATCTGGGTATAATAGCGAGCTTCGGAGGGGCGCAGCGCCACAGCTTTGAGATAGTGACGAAGCGCCTGGTCTAGTCGGCCTGTGTCGGCGTAGACCTGCCCAAGCTCGGCATGCGTCGCGGCATCGGAGCCGCCCTCATCGAGCAGCGCGCGCAGGATCTCCTCGGCTGCTTCGATGCGCCCGAGTCGGCGCAGCGCGGCGGCCACGCTATGCTGGTAGACCGCCAGACCAGGCTGTACGCTGGCGGCAAGTTCATACTGCTCCAGCGCCTGTACGTCGCGGCCTTGCTGCAGATACACGTGGCCAAGCTCGTGCGCGGCCTCGGCCAGACGCTGCTGTTGTGTTGCTACGACTGCCTGGAGCGCTGTGGCTGCCTGATCTAGTTCGCCCAGGCGACCGCAGATCACGCCAAGCCGGTGCCGGTAGCGCAGATCGTCGGATTCACGTAAGAGCGCCTGCTCAAACGCCACGCGCGCGTGACGCCACTGCCCGCTGCTGCTGTACAGCTCGCCCAGCCGGCCGAACAACCCTGCCTCGTCGTAACCCTCCGCTCCGGCCTGTTCAAGCTGTTGCAGTGCCACATCGGTCAGTCCTTCAGCCGCGAAGGCATCCGCGAGCATCACGCGTAGCGGCGGCGTGAGCGTTCCACTGCGGCTCAGCAAAAACTCGAATTGATCAGGCGGCTCGGCGTCGATCAGACAGCGTGCGGTGAGCGCTACAGCGTCGCTGTCGAGCAGCCGGCGCAATACGATCGCCGGGTTATCACATAGGCTGTAACACAGCACCACAGCATCGCTCCAGGCCCGGCTGAAGATTGTGGGCGGCCATTGGTCGGGCCGGGTATGGACGAGGTGCAGCGCCTGAGCAAATGAGCGCAAGGTCCGGTGGCGAAAGCTGATGTCCTGGTGATCCGCCTCGCTGTTCAGAATGCCGGCATCGGCCAGTAGCTGCAACAGAGCTTGCGGGTCGACCTCATGTGCTTGCGCGGCCAGTGCTGCGATCGCTTCGGAGCGCGTGATTGTCTCGGATTGGCCCTCAGTCATCGTGGAGGCGAGTACAGGCAAAGCGCGCATGGCTGAATCGGGTGTCAGCGGCTGCGGATGTGCTTCGAGGGTGGTGGCTATCACGGCGGGAATCCATGCCGCAAGCAGGCGTCCACGGCTGTAGGGTGGTCGGGGTGGCGCGGTCTCTTGCAGGTGATATAGCCCAGCAAGCCAGCGCGGCCGAGTCGCAAGGCTGACCAGATCATCGCCACGCTGGAGCCATGTCGCTAGATCTGGATTGTGCTGTTGGACGGCTCCGGTAACATCGCGAGGTAGCAGCGGCCGAATACTGCGGATTTCGATCGCGCCGAGCCAGGGTCGGAATAACCCTATGTTTTCGCTGCGACATGTGGCGATCCAGCGTGCTTGCGTTCCAAGCGCGACAATTGTCGTCGAGATAGCTGCTAGACCAGCGAGCTGTAGACTTGGTGCTAGCTCGTCCAAGCCATCGAGCAAGAACAACAGCGGGCGATCATGGGCCAGCTCGATCAGCCGGGGCGCTTCCAGCTCGAAGGTGCTGGCGAGGGTTGCCTCGATGCTTCGCGCGAAGTGTGACAGATCAATGTACAGCGGAATGGGCACAACACTATCGCCACGCCCGCCGCTTGATCGCTCGCCGGCGCGAATCATCTCAGCCAGCCCGATCGCCAGCTGCCGCAGCAGCGTTGTCTTGCCCGCACCGGCTGGGCCAATCAGCGCTAGGCGGGTCGAGAGCTCGGCAGCCATCTGGATGGTCACGCGGGCTGCAGAAGGAGACAGATCTGTGCGATGGGCTAGCTCGGCGGCGCCCTCGCGTGCCAGCCAGAGTGGAACCACTGACCGTGCTGCGCTAAACAGTGGGTGTTCGCACAGCTGCTGCAGGTAGTTTTGCAGCCAGTTCGTGCATCCGTACGTCATTCTTTTTTCCTATGAGCCATGTACCAGCGATAGCATCCAGAAGCTGATCCCGCAGATGATCGTACCGAGCAGGCACAAAAATGCTCCGATGCCCATAGCTGTTTGGATGAGACGGGTAATCGAGTCGAGCAATTGTGATGCGCCTTCTATTGCAGCTGGCATAATGACATCGCCAATCGCCTTGCCACTCAGCCGGGTTGATTGATTTGTAAGCGCGCGCATGGCCTCCTGATATTCGCGCGTCATAATGATCACTAACCCGCTGAGCAGTATCGCTACGCCGGCGATAAACAGCACCACCGTCATCATGATTTGTATAGTTATCGCCATATCAGTTCCATGTATAGTACAAAGCTACCTGCCGCATCGGCGCTAGGCAGCCACTGCCCGGTAGCGGATCACCTCGGCTTCCAGTGCGTGATTGTCCGATCTAAGCCGCTCGACAACCAGATTACCGAACAGCATGAGCACTGCTTGTGTCGCGGCGTCGGTAACCTCGCCGCACGCTGCCAGCACCAGTGGAGCATATTCGCCCTGGCATATAGGCAGGCAAACCAGCGAATTATCGCCTTCCGCGCGCACAAGCGGCCGCTCGCCCCGCAAAGCCTCCGCCGCCACCCTCTGCTGTGCGCCGCTCATCAAAGGAGCACCACGTCCAGGCCGCCCGCGAACGCTAATGATCGGCGCTAGCGCCTGATATTCGTTCGGTGCAAGCAGCGCCAGCCAGTTGAGGTCGAGCGCGGCCGACAGCCGAGTCAAGCCATCGCGCAGATGCTCATTTCTATTGATTGCGACACGCAAGAGACCACTTATTTCCCAAAGTGCCGTGATCGCGGCCTGCTGGCGTTTCAGATGGGCAGTGTAACGGAGCGCATCCGACCGTAGAGCAACCACCGATGCCAGTTGATCGAGCGCGTTGCGTTGTGCTAGGCTCAGATCGCTCGGTGGCGTATCTACAATAATGGACCCGCTGCGATCTTCAGCTGGAATAGGTATGTGCGTACTATTCGGTTCGTGGGTTCTCGTGTTGTCAGTCGCTCGCTCGCTGTTGAGATCAACCTGTACATTCGCGCCAACAATCGCCACAGCGTGCTTGGTTGTCAGCCGCACAAGCTGATCAAGCGTCATACTTGCGGCAATTTCCCGGTAAAACTGCTGCCAGTGGTCGGTCTGCTGGTAAGCTTCGTCTTTTGCCCCCGGTACTCGATCCAGGCTCTCGCTTAACGATGTGAGTAATGCTTCGGCGCGTCGCCATAGCATAGAGCTCGCAAGACCGCAGGCAACCTGGAGCAGTGCGAGCTCGGCCACAATCGCGCTGATCGGATGCTGCCGCGTTGAGGTGGTTATCAGGAGCATTGCAACCCCTGCAACGCTGCCTGCCAGCACACCATTGCTATTACACATCAGCCCACCCAGCAACATCGGCAGTAATGTAAGCGCTAGCAACGGGCTGTTTGATCCACCGGTGCCGTAGAGTAAAAAGGTGATTGTGATGCTGTCAAGCACGAGCGCCCACCATCCCGCCAGGCAACGAGCATAGCCAACTGCGATGACTGCACAGCCAACTATCACCGAGATCGCGAGCATCGATCTCGATATCGGTATCGATGTTTTCCAATGAAACGCGAGTATCCCCAATAGAATGACACCTGTGCGAACTGAGTTGATGGCAGCCTCCTTCAGCCGAGCCAGGCGCTGCTCGACGCGGATCAGATCGTGAGTATGGGGCTGATGGAAGTGCTGGAGCCGTGTGACGTGGATCCCTCGAACACGGGCGTGCCGGATGCTGGTGAACATGGCTGGCCTCCACAATGCCGGATGTGCCGGCGGCTATGAGACGAGAACACTTGGGAGCGACAGCGTGCGTGGCTGCTCGGGGCCTTTACTGGACGACATTCGGTAGTATTATTATGTCTGTGCTGCCTCCGTTAGACTGCTCAGGCCAAAAATGGTTTGCCAATGGCCGACTTCGCAAGCGATCACATCCAGAGCGAAAGCTTCTGCCACATAGTCGTGGCTATCGTCGGTGACACGAAAGCTCGGGCCGACCGGCGCCCCGAGATGTTCGCGTAGCGCATATTGGTAGAGTGGCCAGTCTGGCCGCACCTGGCTGCCTGCACGCTCAAACCAATGCACTTGTAGCAGCTTGGTAAGCTCCGGCTGCCGCCCACTGTCCAGAATCTCGCTAAGCCTTGCGATTGCGTTCCACTGCCCAACCGGACAGTAGAGCACATCCAGGGCATAGCCGGCGACGCTGAATTCCTGGCCCGCTAGAGTGATCCGGAAGCTGGGGCTCAGCGGCGGGCCGATCGGCGTGCGTAGCGCGTACTGGTGGAAGGCCCAGTCGGGATGATACGTTTCGCCAGCTTGACCATATATTCCCTGCAGCAACGCCTCGCGTAGCGCCTGTTGTGCTGGCGCTACCAGGTTTGCGAGATGCTCGACCTGCTGCCATTCGCCAGTCGGGCTGACCAAAGTTTCGCGCCCAAAGGATTGGGCGGTGTAGGAGCGGCCGCCTGCAGTGAGCTCGAACGATGGCCCGATTGGCATGCCGAGCAACTGATCTTTGGCAACTCGTCCGATCGCCCAATCCTGATGATCTGTGGCCCCGACCTGACGATACGCTTCGGCAAGCAGTTTCTGTGCGAGCCCGCACTGAGCGACAGGCGGCCATGGGCGCGGCGGGCGCGTGCTTGGCGGTGGCAGCTCTGGAAACAGACGACTGATAAATTCTACCCACGGAAAACCAGCCGGGTCAGTCTTGCGCCCATGTGGTAGCGCAATATCCAGATGGCGCGTGATCATCTCGGGCACAATACCGTACTGAGCGACCTTTTCCTTTGCCAGCTCGAGAAGTGCGTCGATCTGTGCTGGCGGATAAGGGTCGCGCCCATCATTGTTGTTTTCGAGCTCAATTCCGATCGACTGCTCATTGATTGCTGTCTGTCCATGCCAGCTTGCACGACCAGCATGCCAGGCGCTGTGTTCGTCGGCTACCAGCTGGTATATGTGGCCCGATTTGTCGATAAGGTAATGAGCAGAAACATGGGCCGTCGGGTTGCTGAGCCAGGCCAGTGCACTGCGAGCTGAGCCTGCTGTGGCATGAAGCACGATCATCGTGATAGTGTGCCCGCCTCGGGAACTATAATTTGGCGATTGGATGGCTTGATCGATAACCACTTTTGCTATGCTGATAATAGTTAAGAATTCTTAATGATTGAAGGTACTACAAAGGATAGCATGGTCTTGGGGGAATAGTATGGCTGTTTTATGCTATTTTTTGATACCGCAGAGCAACTATTTTGTAATACCTTTGTTGGCGTACTATGATATGGTGATTAAAGTACCTGATCTAAAGTAGATGCGTCGCGTGATAGGCTGGAAATGCGTATAATACGCGTCCCGCTGCAAGGTAGTGGGCACATTCTATTGGGGTGGGCTGTATCGCTTGTATGGGGCGCAGGGTCTGAATCGCACTTTCCGGGGTGGACAAGCTACGGCTTGGCGCGTCATTCGATTATCAGAATACACTCGATTGACCGAGATCCAGGATAGTGGAGTCGATTCATGGCACCTCGGCGTGCGAGAATTGTTGTTGCTGACCAGCAAGTGCTATTTAGGCAGAGTCTAGTCCAAGTACTGGTCAGCGGAGGGCATACGATTGTCTGTCAGGTGGGTGACAGCGATGCGCTTGATCGGTGCATGATCGAGAATGAGCCAGATATTGTGATCATAGATCGCTATCTACCCGGCGTTGATGGCCTGAATTACGCACGTATGTTGAACGCTCTCCAGCCGCACACGCATACCTTGATTCTGGTTGCCTATGAACATGATGCCCGCGCACTGCAACCGACGGCATTTCTGGCAGGTGCATCGGGCTGTATGTCGAAGGAGTTGATCGCTCCGGCCTATTTGGCGGCAGTACAGCAGTTGATGGAGGGCCACCTATTGTTTCAAGCCGAGGTGATGCGACGCGCAGCCCGCCCACAACCAATCAGCGGTCCCGCAGCGCTCTTGCGCGACTTGACCAAACGCGAGTTGGAAATCCTCCAAATGGTTGCAGAGGGTATGGGAAATCGCGAGATTGCGCGCCAGCTCAATATAAGCTACCATACTGCGATGAAGCACGTCAGTAACATTATTGGCAAGCTGCGCGTGGAGAATCGAA
This sequence comes from Roseiflexaceae bacterium, assembly GCA_035258585.1. Taxonomy (GTDB): domain Bacteria; phylum Chloroflexota; class Chloroflexia; order Chloroflexales; family Roseiflexaceae; genus DATFXE01. Next base: position 7,232 of record DATFXE010000823.1, read on the forward strand.
TGGAGGCAGGCGTGCTGTTCCTACGCGTGCGCCACACGCTCACGGGGTCTGGCACAATTCAAGAAGAATAGTGGCGGAGAAGCCGGCTATGCCGCCAAAGAGATTGGGCGGTTGACACAACGGGGCGGCCCGGTCTTTCAAAAGACCGGGTCGCCCTTCGTATGCTAGCTAAGACAAGGTTTCGCCTGGCAGCGATCAGCTTTACAGTTGGGGAGGTGCGGAGGGGGCACCCAGAGGGTACCCGGGCCCCTCCAAACCTCCCCAATGCTGGGGGTTTGGGGCGGCGAAGCCGCCCCAAACCCCCACCCA
>DATFXE010000824.1:0-4624 GCA_035258585.1 Roseiflexaceae bacterium
GACGATGAACGGGAAGGACGTCGTCATGCTCTTCCCCGGTGCGGGGATAGGAGACCACGTCTTCGGATTAGAGCTATCCGCGTTTCTGAATGAATATTACCAGCAGCACGGCGTCGAGGTGCTGCCCGGCGAAACAGTAGAAGGCCTGGAGCGACGGGAGCGGCAGATCGCGCTGCGCACCGCGGGCGGCCGGGAGTTGCTGGTCGATGGCGTGGTTGCCGGGATCGGGATTGCACCGAACATCGCGTTGGCACGGGCGGCTGGCCTGGAGGTGGACAATGGCGTCGTCGTAGATGCGATGCTGCGCACCAGTCATCCCGATATCTATGCAGCCGGCGACGTGGCCAACTTCGCGAACCCGGCGCTCGGCAAGCGCATGCGCGTCGAGCACAAGGATAACGCCAAATCGATGGGCAGGCGGGCGGGCCGGAATATGGCCGGCGACCAGGCGCCCTATGATCACCTGCCCTTCTTCTACTCGGATCTCTTCGACCTGGGCTACGAAGCGGTCGGCGAGCTGGACGCTCGGCTGGAGATCGTGGCGGACTGGAAAGAGCCCTTCCGCGAGGGGGTCCAATACTATCTGCGCGATGGCCGCGTGCGAGGCGTTCTGTTATGGAACGTCTGGGAGCAGGTCGATGCGGCACGGCGCCTGATCGCAGCGCCAAGGCCATTTCAAGCTGAGGATCTGATCGGGCGCCTGCCAGCTTAGCATTAAGCATGTAGCGGCCAATGCAATCAGTTTATTCTCTGTTGAACGATCACGTCTTGAATCCTCAGTCGAAATCATCAGTTCAAGGAGCACGACATGACACATAAATACTGCCTTTTTTCCTACACATGTGTCTTAACGTTTCTTTGTGGCATGCTCATTTTTGTCTCCGCGGCAAACGCTGCGTCGCAACCGGCAACCTTTGGACCTGGGGAAAGCGACGCTCCTTCCCCAGGCGGCTCACGATGCTCCTTCCACGACAACGATTGACAATCAAGACTGGGAAGCATATCATCGTCATGTAAGAAGCAGTTGTTCGAGCAACTACTGATGAGGAAGCGCAATGGCAGATATCACTGTGCTGTTACAGCAGCTCGGATTCAGCGAATATGAGGCGCGGGCCTACCTGGCCTTGCTGCAACGGAATCCGCTCAATGGCTATGAACTGGCGAAGGTATCGGGCCTGCCGCGCGCGAATATCTATGCGGTGTTGCAGAAGCTTGAGGAACGCGGGGCGGTCGTCCGCCTCGACATGCCCAACGGGTCGCGGTATGCGCCGGTCGCCCCGACGGAGTTGACCCAGCGGATCGCCAGCCGCTTCCAGGATGTCTTGAGTGCAACGCAGCAGGCGCTGGACGATCTGGCGACGCTAGTCGACACCGAGTATGTCTGGAACATCCAGGGGTACACAGCCCTGCTCGACCACGCCCATGCGCTGATCGACGCCACCCAGGAACGCTTGCTCGTCGCCATCGGGCGCCAGGAGGCCGCGGCGCTGGCAGTTCCACTGGCCGGAGTGGAGGCTCGCGGGGCGACGGTGACAACGCTCTGCCTGGATGAGTGCCTCGAGGAGTGTGGCGGCTGCCGCGGCGCGATCTGCCGCTCCTGCGCGGCACTGGCAGCCGATCAACGTTGGTTGGTGCTGGTATCAGATGAAGCCGAGGTTCTGGCGGGTGAGATCGATCCCCATGACGGCGTGTTGGCCGTGCGCACGCGGCTGCGGCTGCAGGTTGATCTGGCGAGTTGGTACATCCGGCATAGCATGGCGCTTACAGCCGTGCTCAGGGACCTGAGCAGGCGCCCGGATCAGGTGCTTGCGCCAGAAACACGGACGCTGCTTCAATCAGTTGATCGCCCCAATCGCCAGGGCGGCTGGCTTGACCACCTGCGTGTGCTGGTGCGACGCGACGCACCATAAATCGCTGACCAGATCGCTACCCCGTTACCCAGCAGCATCGCACTGATAAAGTGCGGCGTGGCGCGTATATGCCGGTGCTTCTGTATCGGCCACAGGCGTCCCACGTGCGGATTAGGCACCGGCCGACATCTACAAGCGCGTGGTCGTGCTGGCCGGCACGGGCGGCAACGGCGGCGGCGCGCTGGTGTGCGCGCGGCGCTTGCACACCTGGGGCGTGCAAGTCCAGGTGGTGGTGACCAGAGAGGACGATACGTTCACCTCGGTGCCAGCCCACCAGCTGGATATTCTGCGCCGGATGCAGGTTCCGATCGCCCTAGCCGCGGCGGTCACGCAAGCCGGCAGCGCCCAGTTGATTGTCGACGACATTATCGGCTACAGCTTATCCGGCGCACCACGCAGCGCGGCTGCGGCGCTGATCCGCTGGGCCAATGCGCATGGCGCGCCGATCCTCGCCCTTGACACGCCCTCTGGGATCGACACGACGACCGGCGCTGTCTTCGACCCGGCGATTCGGGCTACGGCCACCATGACGCTGGCGCTGCCGAAAGCGGGGCTGCGCGCGCCGGGGTCGAGCCGCAGGTCGGCGAGCTGTACCTGGCGGATATCAGCGTGCCGCCACAGCTCTACGCTTCGCCGGCGCTCGGGCTGCACGTAGGGGCGCTGTTTGCGCACGATGAGATTCTGCGCCTGCGCTAACGCCAAGATCCAGGCCCGTTGCGCCAACCGCTCGTGCCGCGGCGTTGTGGTGATCAGGCGGCGGCGTGTCAGATCCCGAGCGCTTGGGCGGCCAGCGCGGTCCCCGCCACCCGCGCCCGAATCTTCGCGAAGGCGGTCTCTCGCGCCGTGGAGGTGTCGTCGCCGAACGGCGCGAACCCGCAGTCGTCCGTCGTGCCCAGTTGGTTGAGTGGGATGTAGTCCGCGGCTTCGAGCACACGATCGCGGACTTCTTCTTGAGTCTCCACGCGCGGATTGATCGGGTCGATCACCCCCACAAAGATCCGTTGGTCCGCCCTGGCATACTCCTTGATCAAGCGCAGCGCCTTGCGGCGGTCGGTCTCACTGGCCAGCTGGATGTAGAAATTCCCCGCCTGGAGTTCGAACAGCTCGGGCAAGAGTTCGGCGTAGTCCACATCGGCACTATGCGTCGAGTCGCGATCGCCACCGGGGCAGGTGTGGACCCCGATGCGCCGGCGCTCGTCCACCGAGAAGCGGCTCAGCACTCGATTGTTGAGGTCGATGAAGTGTTTCAGAAGCTGCCGGGTCGGATCAAGCTTGACCGAGAGCCGCCCTTCGGTGAAGTCGACCTGCACCACATGCGCGCCCCGCGCCAGGCAGCGGCGGATATCGGTTTCGGCTTCGCGGACCAGATCGTCGATGAACGCGTCGCGGGAATAGCCGGCAATGCTATCTGACGGGTACAGCAGGCTCAACGCCGAGGCCGAGATGACCGCCTGCTTGAGCGGCACCTGGGTATATTGCTGTGCCGCCGCGAGATAGGCATCAGCATAGGTCTGGTAACGGAATGGCCCGGAGGTGAGCCGCGGCAGTTGGCGCACGTGGCCATCGGCAAAGGCGATTGTGACGCCGTCCGGCGCGAGGTTCGACAGGCCGTGCACTGGGTAGGTGGCAAAGCTGGGCTTGGTCTGCTCGCCGTCGGTGATCACCGGCGAGCCGGTCGCCTCAAAGCGCTGAATCGTCTCATGGATCGCGTACGCAAACAGCGCATCGAGCTGCACTTGCGCGATCTGGCCGGCACTGAACTGCTGCATCGCTTCGATCAGCTCGGGTGGTCTGGGGATGCTGCCAATCGGTTCCGTCGGGATCGCCATGAGAGGAACCTCCTTTTGTTGCATCCAGTCTGTCAGGGACGTAGTCCTGCGGCAATACGTCAGGAGCGTGGTAAGAGTGGGCGTACCGAGCGACCAAAAGCGAAGCTGGCGCGCGGAGGATTGCGGCCAAGATTGTTCGGTGCGCTCCAATGGTGAAACGCTCGCTCGACGCTCGACTAGCATTGTAGCGTAGGGCGGCCCGATCGTCCAGTTGGCTGCTGAACGAGCCCGGCTGCCCGAGTCGTTGCATGTATGCTTGGGTCGCGGCGCGAGGGTGGAGGCAGTTGCGCCGATCTGTCCATGCGGAGCTGGAAAAACGATACAGGTATGTATTGAAACAGTCAGCACCGATGGATCATTGGAGGCGATCGAATGCACAGGCGATGCCGGTGCGCTCGGCGGTGGTCAGCCCTTCCCCGCTGATACGCTCGCTCGTGAATGTACACATTTGGAGGAATCTGGCTCGACACAGGAGCATTGCCAGTCTGGACGGGGAACTTCACTCTCCACCAGGTGTCCTGATACTGTAGATCTGTGCCGCGCAGATTCATATTCACCGGTGAGCGGCTCGTTGGGGACGCGGCAGCGATCCGTGGCGTATGGCACATGGCCGCGCTCGCGTGAGCAGGAAGCCCAAGCATGTTTGGGGCTGGGAGATCAAGGGCCGCGCCAGCTCGGATAAACAGCGGGATCTGGTGCAGCGGCGCGGGAACACTCACCCAGCCCGGCCCGCGGTACGGCTGGCCCGTCCAATAGTCGCGCCACGGATCGTCCGGTAGATAGAGCCGTCGCTGGGTTTGCCCCGGCTCGAGGATGGGCGCCACCAGCAGATCATCGCCGACCAGGTACTCATCCTCCAGGCGGTACGTCACTGTTTCGGCGGGG
>DATFXE010000825.1:0-15267 GCA_035258585.1 Roseiflexaceae bacterium
CACAGGACGCAAATCTCGACTATCATCACGCAGCTGGACATGGAGCCGCCGGATATGAGTGGCTGGCAGTATATGGAGGAGATCGGGGAACTCCAGGAATTCGGGGAAGGAGCCTAAAACTACAACGAGACTTTACTTCCGAGTGGGGGTTCGGGGGCCTCTGGCCCCCGAAAAACCCTATTCGGTGGGGGTGCGAGGGGCGGCTTTGCCGCCCCTCGCACCCCCACTGAGGATGGAATCTGGAGGGCGAAGCCCTCCAGACCTCCCAACTCTCGTTGTAACACTAATATCGGCTCCCGAAGTGAACAGCGCTGGACTGCGACCAGAACGCCACACGGAACATTCTCTGCCGGGCAGGCCCGTTGGGTGTCAAGCTCGCCACCGGGCGGGCTAGCCGGGGTGCTCTCTGGGCCAAGCCGCGCCGCCCTAGCGGCTGCGGAGTGCCACAAGTCCGTGAAACGCGGTCCTATCAGGGCGCATCCGATACCATCGCGGCGGTCTGCGCCCTACTCACGGCCGCTGGAAAACGTGACTCCTGCTGCGATATCGTAATGGAGTCAGCCCGTCGCTCCGTCAACAGCGCGGCGGGACTCCCGTTCGAGGAGTCTCGCCGCGCTGTTGTAGCCGGCTCAGGCCAGCCTGGACGACTAGTTCAGCGCATTGTGGAGCGTATTGACCAGCTCGCCATCTGGCGTATCGCCGCTCAGCTCCCAGAACATCACACCGCCGAGCGAAAGCTTCAGGACGTAGTACGCCTTGTCCTTCATGACCTTGGGGTCGTCGAACGTCCAGAAGGTGGTCCCATCGAACAGCCAGGCTGCGCCCGCTTTGCCGTCCCAATACCACTCGTACCCGCCACTTGCTAGCTTCTCCTTGAGCACCTTGTAGTCCTCGACGCCTGCCTCCCAGGTCCCGGGCGCCGCGCCGCTGGCCAGCTGATACAGACCCTTGTTCTCCGGCGCGACGTTGGCCCAGCCACGCCCATAAAACGGCACGCCAACGACTAGCTTCCCGGCCGGCGCGCCTCGCCCGAGGTAGGCCATGATCGTATCGTTGACTGAGAACGCCGGGTTCGCCGGGTCCTTGTGCGAGGTCAGCAGGTTCGACTGGTGGTTCGTAAGGGGCTCCCAGGCGCCGTGCAGGTCGTAGCCTTGGACTGTTGCGAAGTCGAAGTCGTCGAACAACTTGTCGACCTCGAAGCCAGCCTCGATCTTGGCAGACGCAGCCGGCAGAAACGCGGTCAGAAGGTAGTGCTTTCCGGTCTGCTGACCGTAGGCGTCGAGCTGCTTACGGAACTCCTCCACCAGCGCGGTAAAGTTTTGCTTGTCCTCGGGCCGGACAATGTTCTGTGGGTTCCCCTCGGAGCCGGGCCACTCCCAATCGAGGTCGATTCCGTCGAAGATGCCAGCGGCCGCACCAGGACCTCCCATGCCACCCCAGCCAGGGTTGGGCAGGTCGCCTTTGATGAAGAGAGCGATGCATGATTGGACGAAGGCCGCACGCGATGCGGGCGTCAATGCTGCGTCGGAGAAATATTTGGACCCCGTCCAACCGCCCACCGAGATCAAGACGTTGAGTTTGGGGTAGAGCGCCTTCAGCGCTTTGAGCTGTTGGAAATTGCCCAGCACAGGGTTGGGCCAACTGACCGCTTGTCCATCGACGGATTCGGCGGCCGACCACGGCTTCTGGTAATCAGCCCACTCGTCAAACAATTGGCATTTCACCTGTTGGTTTGCGTCGGGAGCTGCATTGGAGAAGGCGTAGTTGATATGTGTCAGTTTTGTCGCAGATCCGCTGGTTGCGACATTCTTGACCAGATACGCACGGCCATAAATGCCCCATTCGATGAAGTAGCCGACCAGCTTCTTGTTGCCGTCATCGCCGTGGGCAACCGCTGTCGGTGTGCTGCCGAGCACCAGGAGCAGGAACAACAGTGCGGCGAAGGGCGGCGAGAAGCGCCTGGTCCATGCTGCTCGTGTGCGTGTGCCCATTGGTTTCTCCTTTCAAACCCAGCAGCGCTGGTCTATCAAATGATACTGGCACATGGGCATGGCAGCGGGGCCAACCCCGCCGAATCCGTGTTCGTTTGACGCCTCGATCGAGCGGACATCGACGAGCCAAGCGCGCGAGGGTTGGGCAGTACGAGCTATTATAAACCCAATCCGGGTAGCCTTGGCATTCTGAGTTGAGGCCGCATCAGGCCGTGCTGGGACGGATGCGACCGCAGCATCGGCTCTAGCGCCGATCGTGGCCTCCGATACCGGCTGGCTGCTGGGTGGCGTTCACGCCGGCAAGCGGTACGGGTGAAAGCGCTGGTTACCCCGGTTCGTACCGAGAGGCATGTGCAAAACCAGACTGGCACATGTCACAAAATTGGCATGTCATCCCTCTTATTTGTGGTGATCACATGTGGTTCATCAGGACACATCTCTGATACTGCTGGCTTACTCAGATGGGAGGTTTGGAGGGCTTTGCCCTCCAAGAAGCATTTGGTTTTGCACCTGGTTCGGGCGGCTTTGCCGCCCGAACCAGGTGCAAAACAGAAACGTCTCGGGGGCCTGCGGCCCCCGCACCACCGGCTGGCGAGTTTGCCAGCAATATCATCTCTATCCATAGAATGAGAGGGTGAATATGGCAAAAACATCTCAGGCCCCCATGTTTGCACGTTTGGGAAATGTTCTGACGACGATCCTTTTACGCGCGGGCGTCAAGTTGGTAGGATTTGGGAAGTACCCCATGTACCTGCTCACGGTGCGTGGGCGCAAAAGCGGGCAGCCGCGAACTGTCTCCATAGCGATCATCGAGCGCAATGGGAAGCGCTATCTGGGCGCTCCATTTGGAGCAGTCGGTTGGGTGCGCAATCTGCGGGCAGCGGGAGAGGCAATCCTCACGCGTGGGCGTCATTCTGAAACGGTCAACGCAACAGAACTGCCTCCCAGGGAGGCGGCCCTGATCTTGCGACAAGAAATCGAGGGCGGCAACCCCTTCGCTCGCTACTTTGGCGTCAGCGTGGAATCTTCACTTGAGGAGCTTGAGCAGGCCACGGTTCGCCATCCGCTGTTTTTATTGGAAAGGAAATAACGCAGACAGAGCGGACTCCTTCCACGCAAGAAAGAGACTGAGATCTCCAACGCGATTCTGCTTGACGCCCGCGGTACAATAGAGCGGGCTATCTCACTACATCTCCCCGTTTTCTTCTTGAGCGATTCATCGGCCCACACTCACCTCGTCGGCAGCGTGTCCTGTCCGGTTTACTGATCTCTGCACAAACAACTAATACCTTTGTGTTCTGAAGAGGAGGTAGCCTATGATGATCATTGCGCCCGCCCGCGAAGCGCCCGCCCCGCCGCCGTTGGAGCGTCTCGACCTAGTCCAGACCGATCCGGCGCGCCCGCCCGTGCCCGACGAGCCGCTGCTTGCGATGGATAATATCCAGGGCAACAGCATAGCTGGGTTCAACAAAGACTTTCAGACGCTTCTGCTACTCAAGATCCTCGACGTGCCCGACTTCAAGCGCTGGCTCAAATCGCTGGTCCCGTTTATCGCCACCGCGGCCGAGGTGCTGGCCTTCAACCGACTGTTCAAGGCCATCCGCAACCGGCGTGGCCCCTCCCATACTGTCGAGGCGACGTGGATCAACATCGCGTTTTCGTATCACGCGCTGACGCTGCTGGCCGACGACGCGACCGACTTTACCGATGAGGCCTTCAAACAGGGGCTAGCGGCGCGCTCGGCTAGTCTCGGCGACCCGACCGATCCCGAGGCCGAGGGCAACCCGGAGAATTGGGTGATCGGTGGCCCGGGCAACGAAGCCGACGTCATCCTGATCGTCGAGAGCGACGATCAGGATGATCTGTTCGCCGAGGTCGCGCGGATCGAGCATAGCCTGTTTCCCTTCCGCAGCGCTACTGGGCGGATCATCCGCAGTGGTGCAGTGGTGGTCTTCAAGCAGCAGGGCGCAACGCTGCCGCAGCCGCTGACTGGGCACGAGCACTTTGGGTTCCTGGATGGGGTGTCGCAGCCGGGCCTGCGCGGGCGGATTTCCGACAATCCCACCGATGTCCTAACCTTCCGGCAAAACCCCAACAACCGCGAGCAGGGCAAGCCGGGCCAGGATCTGCTCTGGCCGGGCGAGTTCGTCTTCGGCTACCCCGGTCAGGACCCCAACAGCGACGAGATAACCGAGCCGGGGCCGATCGCCGAGGCTGGCCCGGCGTGGGCCAAAGACGGTTCCTTCCTGGTCTTCCGGCGGCTGCGGCAGGATGTGCAGGCTTTCCGCGAGTTCGTTAACCAGGCCGCTTTCGACCTAGGGCTTTCCCCGCAGTTCGTGGGCGCGAAGTTGGTCGGCCGCTGGGCCAGCGGCGCACCGATTCTGCGCGCTCCGGAAGCCGATAACCGCCTCCTGGCCGACGACGATTGCGCCAACAACAACTTCGAGTTTGGTGAAGAGACCGAGCAGATTCTTCCCGAGCAGAAGCAGAGCCCGATCGACTGCGACGATGTGATTCCCAGCAGCGAACCACCCGCGCTGTTCCCGCCATCCGAAGGCGACCCGGATGGACAGGTCTGCCCATTTGCCGCGCATATCCGCAAAGCCTACCCGCGCGACGACACCTCCAGCACGCTGCCATCGACAGGTGAGGTCTCGACACAAACCCACCGCATCATACGCCGCGGTATTCCCTTCGGCGAGCCGTTTCGCGATTTCCTCGCCATCCCCTTCCTGGATTTCGGCGAGCGCGGCCTGCTATTCCTGGCCTACCAGACCTCGATTGTCGAGCAATTCGAGTTTATTCTGAAGAACTGGGTGAATAATCCCGACTTCAAGGAGCCTCAGGCGGGACACGACCTGATCATCGGTCAGAACAACACGCCAGGCGCCGATCGCGAGCGCAATTTCACCATTAGCTTCAAGCGAAATGGTGTCGTGCAGCGGGAGGTCATCAGTACGCGGGCCGATTGGGTTATTCCCACGGGCGGCGGTTACTTCTTCGCCCCGTCGATCGCCGCGTTAGAGCTGCTTTCGAGCTGAGTGCGGCCAGCGCGTCGGGGTCATTGCCGCTACCGCTTGTCAAGATGACAAGCTAACGCGATGGCGAGCTAGAGCTTGTTCTCGTTCCTCAGCCAGCAGCGGCCGCACCATACCTGACACGGCTGCTCGTCGTCATAGATAATGCCAACCTTAGCGCGCGTGCAGCGTGTCGGGTCGGGATGCTGCCGAATTAGGCGCGAGGCGAACAGCAGGCCGAGCGCGACCGCTTTCTTGTATGGCTGCGAGGGCGTGGGAATGCGCTGCGGCGCATTCCCACGCCCTCGCAGCCACCGTGTTAATTAGCGGAAAACGCAGCGCGTAAGCTCCTGGACGGTATAGACGATGCCCTTGTTCGCTTCAGTGCCGTATGATTTTGGGCGCCGCGTCGGAACGTGGTATGCTATCAACAGCGCTGGGGAGGATCTATGTATCGGTATCGTCAAGTCCTGGCCGCACTCGTCGCTACGAGCTGTCTGCTAATGATCCTGGGATGCGGCGCTGGCGCGTGGGGTATCCACAATGGCCTGATGCGGGCGCCCAGCGGGATCGTGCGCCTTGGCAATCTTGAGCTAATGGCGTTCACAGGTATCGATTTTTCAACAATGCGGTCGCCGCGTGGCTACTATACGATCTGGATAGCACTCCGCAAAGATTCGAGCACGCTGCCGCAGCCGTGGCATCCATTAGTCTGGGCGCATCAGATCGTGTATCTGGAGGTGCCGCCCGCCAATGCGCGCTAAGACAAGATTCCTGGCACCTTGACAGGTCCGTAGGGGTGGGGGCGGCGAAGCCGCCCTCGAAGTACTCTTTCGTTCATGCTATAATCGCGCAACTGTATCTCATCAAGATAGCGACAGATGCATATGAGCGGTAACTCTTACTGGCTACTCAAAACCGAGCCCGATGATTACTCCTACGCCGACCTTGAGCGCGACGGCGCGACCGTTTGGGACGGTGTGAGCAACAACGCCGCGCTCATGTATATCCGCCGTATGCAGCCGGGTGATCTGGCGCTGATCTACCACACTGGCGACGAGCGCCAGGCGGTTGGCCTGGCCGAGGTGACCAGTCTACCCTACCCCGACCCCAACCAATCCGACCCCAAGCTGGTAGTTGTCGACGTCAAGCCGCTGCGCCGCCTGCAACAGCCGGTGACGCTCGCAGCCGTCAAGGCAGATCCTGCGTTCGCCGACTTTGCACTGGTACGCCAGGGCCGCCTGTCGGTTGTGCCCGTCACTTCTGAACAGTGGGCGCGGCTGCTGGGAATGGCGGGAGAACGCTAAGAATAAAGAACGACCTCTCAAGATTTTTACAGTTTTTTACAGTTTCTGCTAGTTCCGCCCCTGGAGCGTACACCTCCCGATCGTCTACACTCGGCGCGCGAGGCAACGACGATTGAAATGGAGGTATGCGCCATGGCAGACACACTCTCTGGGCTCCACTCCTCACCTATCGAAGCCGAGGGCGCGCCGCGACAACCGCGCGTTTACAAACGCGAGGTTCCCGCCGACGGACAGCGCGTGATCGTGACCGCACGCTGGGTGCTTGTGCTCTCCGGCTTGGTCCTGGCGCTGTGGAATGCCACGAATATCGGCGAGATCCGGCTCCAGGTGCTGGCGCTGCTGCTGCTGGCGGTGGGCAACTTCTACTTGCATGCCCAGCTGCTTATGCGCCGGCCGGCGATCGACGCGATCGCGTATGCCGCGAGCGCGGCCGACATCGCGGTGATCAGTCTGCTGGTGCTCTCGCAGGGCGGCTTCGCATCGCCGCTGTATATCTTCTACTTTCCCGCTCTGCTGGCTTTCTCGGTCGCCTTTCCGACATCACGGACGATCGGCTTTGCGAGCGTGGTCGTGAGCGTCTACGCTTGCATCGGCCTGTTCAGCGCCGCCAGCGCGGCCGATGTGCGCGCGATGATCCTGCGGATAATGATGCTGGTGGCCGTGGCGCTGGCAGGCGCGATGTATCGGTGGATCGAGGATAAGCGCCGCGGCGCGGTGGTGGATATGCTGCGCGGTGCGGCGCAAGAGGCCGCCGAGGATATCTTCTTCGGCCAGGCGGTGATTATCTGGGCGCGCTGGTTCATTATTCTCACCGGAGCCATGCTGACGCTGTGGACGGCGACGACGGTGGTGGAGATCACGATCAACACCTTGCTGATCGTAACCTTGATGGGCATGAACTTCTTCTTGCATGGGCGCTATCTGATGGAGCGGCCGGCCAACCGCGTGCTGCTGATCGCGGTCGGTCTGATCGATCTGTTGGTGATCGGCGGCTTGATTATGGCCTGGCCTGGTCAGGCTGGTATGCGCAGCGACTTCTTCGTGTTCTACTACCCGATCGTGCTGGCCTTCGCCTTCGTGCTGACAGCGAGGTGGACAGTTGCTTACACCGCGCTGGCGCTGCTGGGCTATGGCGCGATCTGCCTGCTGGCCGGCGCCGGCGCTGAGAACGGCGCGAGCGACCCCAAGCTGCTGGTCATGCGCTTGATCACGTTGGCGGCCATGGGTGGCCTTGGCGCCTACTACTGGCGCATCCAGCGCCAGCGCCGCCGCGAAGCGCGCGGCGACGCCTCGGCGCTGGACGAACTGCAAGCGCGGCTGGGCCAGGCCGCGGCGGCCGAGTGAGGAGACGGCGATGAGTAAGCTGCTGCGTCGCTACGCCGGCTCGCTTCGAAAAAGCTTCGACAGCCTGCTGGCGCCCGCGGTCGATCCGCGGCAGGAGTTCGCCGGCGCCTATGAGCGGCAGCGCGAGCTGCTGAACCTGGCCCGGCAGGCGCTGATCGACCTGGCGACCACCAGGGGCCAGCTCGAGGCCAGGATGAGCGTGATCCAGGCCCAGCTTCCGCGGCACGAGCAGCAGGCGCGCCATGCGCTGGCCGCCCGGCAGGATGATCTGGCGCGGCTGGCCTTGCGTCGCCGCCATGTGGCCGCCGCCGAGCTGCGGGCGCTTGAAGCGCATGTGGGCGAGCTACAGCACAAAGAGCAGGCGCTGGCGCTGCACGAGGAGCGGCTGGCGACTCAGCTGGAAGCTTTTGAGGCGCGGGTGAAGCTGATCGCTGCATCGTACAACGCCGCCGATGCCCAGATCCGCATCGGCGACGCCTTCGACGGGGTGGCCAGTGAGATGAGCGATCTCAGCCGGGCGCTCGAGCAGGTCGAGCAGCAGACCGAGCACCTGCGGACGCGCGCTTCTGCGATCGACAACTCGGTCGAAGATGCGCTGATCGAGGCCGAGCTTGCGGCGCTCAGGCAGCAGATAGATAATCAGTAGCAGCAGCTGGGCGATCCGACGATCCTTGCAAAAGGGCGCCGCCTATGTGACAATAGCGGTCTGCTGTAGGCCGCATCACCCATATTTATGATACTGCTGGCTTACTCAGATGGGAGGTTTGGAGCGCAAAGCCCTCCAAGAAGCATTTGGTTTTGCGCCTGGTTTGGGCGGCTTTGCCGCCCGAACCACGCGCAAAAAAGAAACGTCTCGGGGCCAGCGGCCCCCGCACCCCCACCTGGCGAGTTTGCCAGCAGTATCATTTATAAGGAGATCGCCATGAAGGTCGCACTCGCGTATGGACGCGGCCGGCTGACAGTCGAGGTCCCCGACGGGGCGGCTGTGATTGCGCCCCAGGAGCTGCCTGGCCTAGCCGAGGAGCGGGCAGCGTTCGACGCCGCTATGCGCCAGCCGATCGGCGCGGCGCCGCTACGCGATTTGGCGCGTCCCTCGGATACTGTCGCGGTCGTGATCGCCGATATCACCCGCCCGTCGCCGAGCGAGCGGCTGGTGCCCTGGATCATGGCGGAGCTTTCGCACGTGCCGCGCGAGCAATTCGTGATCGTCAACGGTACTGGCTCGCACCGCGCCAACACCCGCGCCGAGCTGGTACACATGCTGGGCGAAGAAATCGTCGAGACGGTGCGGATCGTCAATCACAACGCGTTCGACGATGCGACGCTGATGCATCTGGGACGCACAAGCTACGGCGGCGAGGTCTGGGTGAACAATGACTACCTACGCGCCGATGTCCGGATCGTGACGGGCTTTGTCGAGCCGCACTTTTTCGCCGGATTCAGCGGCGGGCCGAAGGGGATTATCCCGGGCCTGGCGGGGATCAAGACGATCATGCATCTGCACAATGCCGAGATGATCGGCGACCCGCGCTCGACCTGGGCGCGGTTGGAAGGCAACCCGGTGCAGGGCGAGATCCGCGAGGCGGTGGCGCTGGCCCCACCGCACTTCATGGTCAACGTGGCGATCAACTCTCGACGCCAGATCACGGCGCTGTGGGCCGGGCACTATATCCAGGCGCACGAAGTTGGATGCCGCTTTGTCGCCGAGCACGCGACACGCGCTGTTGAGGAGCCGTTCGACGTGGTCATTTCGACCAATAGCGGGTATCCGCTTGACCAAAATCTCTATCAAACAGTCAAAGGCATGAGCGCGGCTGCTCGGATTGTCAGGCCAGGAGGTGCGATTATCGCGGTATCCGAATGCAGCGACGGGCTACCAGAACATGGCAACTACAAGCAGTTGCTCCAGATGCGCCGGACTCCCCACGCGCTGCTGGAGATGATCGAGGCGCCCGGCTTTGCACTGTACGACCAGTGGCAGGCCCAGAGCCAGGCCATAGTTCAGCGCAAGGCCGAAGTGTATCTGTATTCCTCACTCGATCCGGCAGCGGTACGCGCGGCAATGCTGGAGCCAACCAGCGATATCGCCGCGACGCTGGCGCGGCTGCTCGATCGCTATGGACCTGGAGCACGCGTGGCAGTGCTTCCCGAAGGCCCCCAAACGGTTCCTTATATACTCGAACCGGTTGTGTGATCTGGACCTGGTGGCGTGCAAGTAGTTCCGGTACAGAATCCACGAATTGCGCGAATACATGCCAATTTTCTTATTCGACTTATGCAGGGGGTATAGGGAATGCGCAGCATTAACCTTGTGCTGGGCGGTGATTCGCGGCAGTCGGCTCTCGATCAACTCACGCAGCCATAGCCGGCCAAGCTTACCAAGCAGTTGTTCGCGGCGCGTGATGAGCACTTCAGTTTTGCTGGGCGGCTCGGCTTGGTCGCTTGAGGCGCAGAAATCAGCGCTGGCGTCGGCGCCGGCCGCAAGATAGTGCTCAAGCTCGGCCCGGCGTGCCGCGCGTTCAGCTTCGAATGCAGCGCGTAGATCGGGCTCCAGCCGCGCGACGACCGCGTCGAAGTTTCGCACCCCCACGCTGCCGGTCTGGTCGCGGAGCGGACAACCATATTCATTTAGATCGTTCTGATACACGATCCGCTCCTCTGGCTGGAGACAATTCAAGGTTTCATCGACGCCCGACATTGCTTTGCGATGGTTTCATCGTAGGGACACGATATATCGTGTCCCTACGATGAAACCGATGATTCTCAATGCCGACATCGTAAAGCCGCATCGACCCTTGTCTAAGGGCCAGAATGATCGTTCTGCTTACTCAACGGCACGGCCGGCCTTTTTCGTTGTAGATGGGGCATTCGGAAAGACCCCAAACACAGCTTTTATGAAGGCTAGATTGGACGAGTCAAGCGCTTGTTATGGGAATGAATGCGGGGAAAGAAAAAATATCAATCGATCAGCACGACGTGGATTTCACGCGGGCCATGGACGCCCAGCGTGAGGGTCAGTTCGATATCGCCGGTGCGACTGGGGCCGCTGATCAGTGTGAGGTTGCTGCTATCCACGAGCGGGTCGGGGCCGTATCGTTCGCGCAGCAGCGTAAGTGCCGCGCCCAAACCACGGACGATCTGTTCGGCCCGCAGCACCGCGATATGCACCGGCGCGATCAGCGAGGCCAGCCGCCCGCGCCCGGCGCCGCTGCGCACCACGATCGTCCCGCTCTCCGCGATGCCCGCGTCGGCGCCGGAAATACAAATCGGCGCCGGCTCCAGCGCTTGAAGCTGCGCTATGCGCTGGTGGCCTCTGATTATGCCATCCAGCGCGTCGATACCCAGCTCCGCCAGCAGGCCGTCGAGCCCCGGCAGCCCGATCTGATCGCGACCCCATGCCACCACGCGCGATGCCTGATGGCGCTGCAGAATCTCGTGGATGGCGTCGAGCGCTTGGGTATCGCTGGCGCAGCGGTGCGGGTGGCCTTCCAGCCGGGCCAGCTCGGCCGCGAACTGCGCCGGCAGATCAGGCTGGGGCGGGTGGACGAAGGCGGGCGGTGTATGGCTGGCGCGGGCCGCCTCGGCGGCCAGCTGGGCGCGGCTCTGCGCCAGGCTCGCGCGAATGGCGGCAAGCATGCGGTCGCGATCGGCGAGCGCACTCATGGTGCCTCCGCGAACAGAAGTCATGCCGCTGGCTCCGACCTGCGCACCTGCTCCTCGTCCTTCGCCGGCAGCAGCAGGCGTACAGGCAGCATGATGCCTTTCAAGATCAGCCCGACCGCGGCCTGGATCACAGCGAAGATCACCACGAACGGTCGGAAGATGATCCCCAGCGGCCTGAGCGCTCGCACGCGCGCGAACGTGAGGGTCAGCGCCAGGATGTAAAGCGATATGCCGAACTGAGTCAGGCTGTCGATATGCACATTGAGCCAGTGCTCCAGGACAAATTTGGCGCCGATGAACAGCAGCAGTAGGTAGGCCCCGTCCTCCAGAGCCGGCTCCCAGCCGATCAGGCGCGTGAAGAGCGTCGCGGCGAAGCGGATGGCCAGGATGCCGATGCCGACGCCCAGCAGCACGATCCAGAGGTTGCGCGACAGCGCGACGGCGGCCACGACATTATCGATGCTGAAGGCCATATCGGCCAGGTTGAGTGTTAGCACGACCGACCAGAAGCCGGCTTTGCCTCGTAGCTGCGCCTTGAGTTGGTCCTCGTCTGGGCCATGATAATAACGTTCAGCGAAAAAATCGATACCCAGGTATAGCAGGTAGAGCGCCCCCAGGATATGAACCCAGGGCATCTGAATGATCACGGCCGCCAGCACAAGCATTAAAGCGCGGCCGGCGTAGGCGCCGAACAGCCCGACTTTTAGGGCCGCCGCCTGCTGCGACCCCAGGAAGCGATCGCTCCAGCCGAGCAGGCGGCGCAGGCGCGTGGGCCAGGGCGTCGGCTGGTCGGCCGGCAAATGGGCGACCATCGCGCCCATGACCGCGGCGTTGTCGATCGAGAGGATACATTCGAGGAAAATCAGCTGCAGAATGATGGTAATAAACGAAAAGTCCATGATAGCTCTTCTTGCGCTCGGTTTCGTCGCACACGCCGACCAGCATTCTACCACTAATCTGGCTGGCCGTCTGACTCGCTTCGATCTTCCCATAGCTCGTGAAATGATTTTGGCGCGAAGGTGGGGAAATCGCGCCGCCGGGTCCATGCACTCAGTGGTGGGGGCAGCCGGCGGATGCGGCCCTTGCGCCCGATCAGCCGCGTCGCGCGAGCGGCCAGCCGCCCGCTTGCACGGTATAGGCGCGGGTTGAGCATGGTTGTCTTCCAGCCCGCGATCGCCGCGCGTTCGAGCGGCTCGGCGCGGCCCTGGGCCACCGCGTCGGCCCGCAGGCGCAGCAGCAGGTCGGGGATGGCGATCCGCACGGGGCAGGCGGCCTGGCAGGCACCGCACAGGCTGCTGGCCTGCGGCAGTGTATAGGCATCGGGCAGATCGGGCTGGAGCAGCGGCGTCAGCACCGCGCCGATCGGACCGGAGTACACGCCGCCGTAGGCATGCCCGCCGATCGATTGGTAGACGGGGCAGGCGTTTAGGCAGGCGCCGCAGCGGATGCACAGCAGCGCCTCGGCGTACGCGCTGCCCAGGATACCTGAGCGGCCGTTGTCCAGCAGCACCAGGTGGAATTCTTCGGGCCCATCCGGCTCGCCCGGCCGTGCGGGGCCGGCGATAATCGTGGTGTAGACCGAGAGACGCTGGCCGGTAGCCGAGCGTGCCAGCACCTGGAGCAGCACGCCCAGGTCGTCGAGCGTTTCGACCACTCGCTCGATACCCATGACCGCGACATGGATGCGCGGGATGGTGGTTGTCAGTCGTCCGTTGCCCTCGTTCGTCACCAGCGCCACCGCACCGCTCTCGGCCACGCTGAAGTTCACGCCGCTGATGCCCATATCGGCCTGCAGGAAGCGCTGGCGCAGCGCCCGGCGCGCCGCCTGAGTCATGGTCGGGATATCCTCCGTCGGCGGCATGCCCAGGTGGCGCTCGAATAGCTCCGACACCTGCTCGCGGGTCTTATGGATCGAGGGCGCGACGATATGGGAGGGTGTCTCGCCGGCCAGCTGGATGATATACTCGCCAAGGTCGGTCTCGACCACCTCCAGGCCGGCATGCTCCAGCGCGTGGTTGAGGTGGATCTCCTCTGAGGCCATCGACTTGGACTTAACGATCAGCTTGACGCCACGCGCGCGAGCCAGGTCGGCGATGTAGCGGCATGCCGCCGCGCCATCCTCGGCCCAGCAGACCTGGCCGCCGCGCGCCTCGACCTGGTCGGCCAGCCGCTCCAGCAGCTCATCCAGCCGCGAGAGCGCCTTGGCGCGGATGGCCCGCGCCTGATCGCGCAATCTGTCGGCGTCGATCAGCGCATCCAGCGCGTTGGCGCGGTTGGCCACGAAGCGCGTCGTCGCGCGGCCCAGCGCCACCTGAAGCGTCTGGTCGTGCAGCGCCGCCTCGACGCGGTCGTAGAAGGGCAGCGTCTCACTCGTCATTGGTGTCGTCTTCCATGAGCGACTGGGGATTGGGGATAAGCGATTGGGAGATTTCGTGGTTGCCCGATGTTTCACTGATATGCGTCGATTGGGTACTAGGGATTGGGGACTGGGATAGATCGTACAACTCGTACTCCTCGGCGACATATTTTGTGCCGTATTCTGCGCCTCCTTGTTGCTGTGAGCGGATGAAGCGACAGTATCCATTTAGTTGTCTCTCAATACGCTCACGTAATTCTACTACCCATCTGAGCTGCTCTTCTGTACAATAACCGACAGTCTTTGCAATGATAAAAGCACTACATGTTTCCGCCAGCGATCCACGCGCAATATACATGAACCGAAGGCGTTCCAGATAATGGTAGCGCCCATATCCTTCAGCAATATTCAGTGCAACACTACACGCAGCTCTTCGCAGCTGATCGGCAAGATTGTAGCGCTCGTAATCGGGCATTTCGCCAGCCAGTCGATAAGCAGCCTTCAAAAGCTTCAGGCTATCCTGATAAAACTCGAGATTTTCAAAGCCTCGCTCTGCCATATCGAGCCTACTATTTCTCTACATTCACCATTCTCCCAATCCCCAGTCCCTAATCCCTATCGACCATATTCGCCAGCACCTCGGCGATGTGACGCGTGCGAGTGCGCGATCCAGCGCGACTGAGGCCACCGGCGATCTGAGTCATGCAGCTGGCATCCCCGGTCACCAGCAGGTCGGCCTCGGTCGATTGGATAGCAGCCAGCTTGCGATCCAGCATCGCCTCCGAGATCGCGCGCTGCTTGACGGCGAACAGCCCGCCGAAGCCGCAACACTCGTCGGCGCCAGGCAGCGGCGCCAGCTCGGCCCCGGCTACGTGTTGGAGCAGCGTGCGGGCCTGCGGGCGCAGCCCCAGGTAGCGCAAGCCGTGGCAGGCGTCGTGGTAGGCGATCCGCCCATGGTAGCGCGCGCCGACATCGCTTACACCGAGCACATCCACCAGGTACTCGGTTAGCTCATAGGTCCGCGAGATCAGCTCTTCGGCGGCGGCCTGGTGCGGCGTGCCGTGGAACAGCTCGTGGTACAGGTGCTTGATCATCGCGGCGCACGAGCCGGATGGCAGCACCACGTCGCCCTGGCCACGCAGCACCTCGATCGTCCGTCCGGCCACGGCGCGCGCCTCGTCGCGATAGCCGGCGTTGAAGCCCATCTGGCCGCAGCAGGTCAGCCCGCGCGGGACATGGACATTGCAGCCCTGGCGTTGGAGCAGCGCCGCGGCCGCCAGCCCGATGTTGGGGTAGATCTGATCGACGATGCACGTGACGAACAGCGCGATACGCCGGCGCGGCTCCTTTGACACCACACGGCTCCTTTGGCGCTCCGAGGGCAACAAGGGCATTATAGCAGACGATAGGTGCAAGCTATCGCGTGTCCAATCGGCGTTGGCAAGACGATAGACGATGGACGATAGACGATACCGCCGCCGTCGATCGTCTATCGTCAAAGGCTGAGCGAAGCTGTAACCGGCTGTTGTTTGGACAAGGTTTCTGAAACGCGGTTTTTGCTTTACAGGCGGTTGGTAGAGGTGGGAGTT
>DATFXE010000826.1:0-3765 GCA_035258585.1 Roseiflexaceae bacterium
GCAATGTGGCCAGGCCACGCCGGACCACCAGGTGATCATCAACTACAAGCACGCGAATCGGGTTGGTCATGATGGAGTCCCCTTTCACTTCTCAAGTAATACACAGCATTGCTGTGATCGGCTACGAGCGAGCATATGCTCACATCGCTGATGCTAACAGTAAGATCATTGACAGGACTTACGCGGTCGCCTACTCAGTGGGAGGCTTGGAGGGCTTTTCGCCCTCCAAGATCTTTTCTTTTTGGCCGCTGTCGGCCACGAATGTGGCCGACAGCGGCCAAAAAGAGGTTTTTTGGGAGCGGCGCAGCCGCCCCCCAACCCCACTGCGTAAGTCCTGTCATTGAGGAAAGTGGCGCTGGAGCCACTCGCGGGCGAGCGCGACTTCAGGCTCACGCAAGATGTGATCGCCATGACGCCAGAACAGAGTCACATGAGCACCAGCCGCTTCGAAGATCGCCGTCAGCTGCGCGATGTCCTGTGCCGGCGTGTGGGTATCCTGCAACCCCGCGCCGATAAAGATGGGGATGCTGGACAGAAACAGCGTTCCCATGGGCACCTGTGGCACCGACGAGTGCAAGAGTATGGCGCCGGCAAGCAGTTCCTGTCGTACCAACAGCACGCTTGCCCCGAGCGTGGCGCCGCTCGCATAGCCGGCGATAACGACGCAGTGTGGATTAAAGCCGTAGCTGTACGCAGCCAGTTGGACAAAAGCCGCGATCATGTGCGCCTGGCGCTGGATATCATACAGGTCGTGATGGTAAAAGCCGCAGCGCCTATCTGGCAGCACAATCGCAGTCGTGCTCAGCACGGCCGCGCCCGATGCTAGCGCGTGTCCTCCTCTCAGCAGGTCAGGCATGCTCTGGCCGCCACTGTGGATCACCAGCAGCGTGAGGTCCCGATCGTCACCGCGAGTAAACCGATGGGCAACACCGAGATCACCGAAGATCGGTGTGGATATACCATGCTCCATTTTCCGAACACTCCCCTAGCGTTAGCTGTGTCATCGACACCTCCCGCTGTTCGGCAGCACCTGTAAAACAGGACTGCCGATCTGAGTTTTTACTGCTTGCGGCTCCTGCTTCAGGTTGTGGATCGAAAAGAAGCAACAAAAAGACCGGCGTCATCGAGCAGGCTCAGCCACCCGCCAAATAGCGATGCACCAGCGCCACGGCCATCGCGCCCTCGCCCACCGCCGCGGCACAGCGCTTGATCGAGCCATGGCGCACATCACCGGCCGCAAACAGCCCGGGCATGCTGGTTTCCAGGTAGTACGGCTCGCGATCGAGGGGCCAGTGCGCTGGGCACTGCCGGCCGCGCAGCAGGTCTGGCCCAGTGACGAGGTAGCCGCCCACGTCACGCACAATGCGGGCCTCGGCCGCCCACGCCGTCTGGGGCTCCCCACCGATGCAGACAAACAGCCAGCTGCTCGCCACGCTACGGGATTGTCCGGTCGCGCGATCGGTGAGCGTGATCTGCCGCAGCACCTCGTCGCCATCCAGCGCCGTGACCTCTGTTTGGGGCAGCACCGTAATGTTGGGGGTCGCAGCGATCCGATCGACCAGATATTGCGAGAGCGTGCTGCTCAACGATTCGCCGCGAATAACGACCGTGACATGGCAGGCGGCCTGTGCGAAGTGCAGGGCCGCCTGGCCGGCCGAGTTGCCGCCGCCGACCACAACGACATGCGCGCCGCCGGCCAGGGCGGCTTCGCTCGCGCCGGCGCCATAGTACAGCCCGGCGCCCTCGAAGCGCTCCTCGTGCGGCAGATCGAGCCGGCGGTAGGCCACACCGGTGGCGCAGATCGTGGCGCGGGCGACGATCTTGGTGCCGTCGGCCAGGTAGCCGCCCATCCGGTGCGGTGTACACTCGGCGCGCACGCCCTCGCGCGCCAGCAGGATCTCGGCGCCGAAGCGGCGGACCTGCTCGCGGGCCCGCTCGGCCAGCTCGGCGCCGCTGATACCGCCTGGAAAGCCCAGGTAATTCTCGATCCGCGAGCTGCTGCCGGCCTGGCCGCCGAGCGCATAGCGCTCGATCAACACTGTTTTCAGCCCTTCCGATGCGCCGTACACGGCCGCGCTGAGGCCAGCCGGGCCGGCGCCATAGATCGCCAGATCGTATTCGGAGCGGGTGGGATTGTGGAACCAGCCGAGCTTCTCGGTAATCTGCCGAACCGTCGGGCACTCCAGGCGGGTGCCATCCGCGAAGATGCAGACGGGGAGGCGCGCATCCTGAAGACGCTCCACACCCGCCTGCGCGCGCGCCTGTTCGTCGGTTGTAAGTTCCACCCATTCGAATGGCACGTCGCTGCGGTACAGGAAGTCGCGAATCGCATACCCCAACGCCGAACCCGGCAGCCCGAGGATCGTGACTAATGGCATTGTGAGACCTGCTTGCTCCACCATGATCGCTCTTTCTCTCGGTCACTCAGTCGCGTACAGCTGCAACAGCTGCGTGCCGCTAAAATCGACCCAGTAGCGCTGCGGCCCGTGCGCGATACGAATCAGGGCCTCACCGCAGCTGGTGCAGCGGACGATTGTGCCCATCGCCGTGGCATAGACGGCGGTCGCGCCGATCGGTCCGACAGTATCGCAGTTGGCACAGATCACTTCGGCCGTGGTCATCTCGAACGCAAAGATCTGCCCGAGGATGCCACCCGCAGCGTTGCCGTCGAGCTGCTGTTCATCGCTTGTCATGCTGCTCCTCCAGTTGGTCCAAAACGCTCGGTCTTGACACACAGCGGGTCATGCCCCAGCTCCACCAGCGCCGACGCCACCGTCTCCACCAATGCAGTTGGGCCACAGACGAACGCCAGCGGCCGCTCGGAGGGTGGCCAGGCCACCTCCGCCAGCATGGCGTGGTCGATCCGCCGCCGATAGCCGGTCCAGTCCGGCGGCTGCTGGCGCGTGAGGGTCTGCGTCACCATCAATGTGGTATCGATGGCGGCCAGCTGCGCCAGCTCCTGACGATAGATAATCTCCTCGAACGCGCGC
The DNA here is from genome assembly GCA_035258585.1 of Roseiflexaceae bacterium. Classification (GTDB taxonomy): domain Bacteria; phylum Chloroflexota; class Chloroflexia; order Chloroflexales; family Roseiflexaceae; genus DATFXE01. The sequence goes on from DATFXE010000826.1 coordinate 2,991, forward strand.
GACGAGGAGAGCAGGCGCGTCGGCACCGTGCTCGTGTGCGCGGCGCGGTGGCGGATCATCGCCATCAGCGGGACGATGCCCGAGCCGCCACCTACAAGCAGCAGTGGCCCGCCATCGGCGAGGTGCCAGGTGAAATAGCCGCCGATCGGCCCGCGCAACTCCAGTTGATCGCCTTCCTGCAGCACGTCGGTCAGGTAGGGCGAGACTTCGCCGTCGTCCAGTCGCTCGATCGTCAGCGTGATCTGGCGCTCTTCGGGCGGCGAGGCGAGCGAGTAGCTGCGCTCGGCCTGATAGCCGTCCTCGGCGGTCAGGCGCACGTCGACGTGCTGCCCGGCAGTGTGGCCGGCCCAGCCGGGCACGTCGAAGACTAGGCTTTTGACGCGCGGCGTCTCGTCGACGACCGCGACGACACGACCGAGCTGCCACTCTAGTCGCCTTGGTAGCGCTGTTCTTTCCATGGATCACCATAGTTGTGATAGCCAAGCGATTCCCAGAAACCGGGCTGGTCGTCTTCGATGATGCGCAGAGCGCGCAGCCACTTGGCGCTCTTCCAAAAGTACAGGTGCGGAATGAGCAGTCGCACAGGCCCGCCGTGCTCGGGCGGCAGCGGCAATCCGTCGTAGACATCGACGACCCAGGCCTTGTTGTTCGTCACATCAGCCAGCGGAAGGTTGGTGGTGTAGCCGCCGTCGCACAAGGCGAGAACATAGGCCGCCTGTGGCTTCGCGGCGGCTAAAATCGTATCAAGCGAGACACCTTCCCACTTGGTATCGAA
>DATFXE010000827.1:0-5828 GCA_035258585.1 Roseiflexaceae bacterium
CCCAGGGTGGGGGTTCGGGGGCGGGCGCAGCCCGCCCCCGAACCCCCACCCTGGGATGTTTTGAAATTTCTGAGTCCCTTAGTCGAAACTTTCTCAGTATCTGCTTGCATCCCACCCGATAAACGCCTCTACTTGGAGCGATCCAGGAAGGGGCGTTTTGGTTATTGTCACAGCAACCTATGAAACCTTTCTTCCGGGCGCATTTGTGGGCGAGTCCATTCATATACTCAACTCATAAGCAATCGACCACGCGCTCGGCTCGTAACTGAGCGCACACATCTCACAGGAGGGGATCATGAAAAAGCTTGGAAAAGGGTGCCTGATTGTCGTCGGTGTCTTCGTCGTACTGGCCGCGATCGGCGCGGCGCTGCGCGGCGGCGCACCTGCCGGCAGCGCTGCGCAGCCGACTGCGGGGGCCGTCACGGGCGCGGCTCAGCCGGTTGCCAATGCTGACCCGACCGCGGCGCCTGCCGCGACCACCGCTGCCAAGGCGTATGCGCTTGGTCAGGATGTGCAGGTCGACCAGGTGCGCTGGAATGTGAAGGAGGCGACCGATCTCGGAAACACGCTGAAAAGTACCAACCAGTTCGTCAAAGACAAGACCACCAGCGGCCGCTTCGTGAAAGTACGCTTTGAGATCGAGAATCTGAGCAAGGATCTGCTGACCTTTGCCGGTCTCGATCTGGTGGACAATCAAGGCCGGACCTTCAAGCCATCCAGCGAGGCGTTCCAGTTCATCGCGCCCGAAGAGTCGTGCCTGCTGGAGAACCTGAACCCGAACGTAGCGAAGACCTGCACCGCGATCTACGAGGTGCCGGCGAACGCGGCTGGTCTGCAGGCCCAGGCGGGCGATCTGAAGCTGCTCGGTAACGCCAGCGCGCTGATTGACCTGGGGTTGGCCAAGTAGCGCAAGCGCTATCGAATGCTCAGCTCCCGGCTGGGGAGGACTGCCAGGGCCGAAGCTTCTGCCGGTCCTCCTCAACAGACGGGATGAGCTTGCGCCAGAAGAGCGGGACGATGCGTAGGTGCGCACGATGACCAACCAGGAACTGGATCACACCATGCGCCAGCGGCTGCTGGAATGCTGGCTGCCGCTGGCCCAGGAACTCAACGAGCGCTATGGCTGGGGCCACGACGCCCGCACGCTCGAAGCCCTGCTCCTGGCCGCGGCGCCGGCGCTGCGCCAGGTCCACAGCGCGGTTGAGGCCCATGCTATACTGTGGTATCACGATCTTGTCCAACAGGCACGCCAACCATGACCCATCCAAGTGGCGGCACCAAACGCAGCTCCTGGCTCACCTTCCGGCGGCGACTCCTGCTGGTGCGTGTGCTGTTGCGCGGCCCCGCCAGCAGCGCCGAGCTGATCGCCGCGGTCCAGGCTGAGCTAGGCGACGAAGGCTACCCGCCCGCCGCTGCCGCCGCGCTCAAGCACGATCTCGATGCGCTCAAGGCTGAGTATGGCTGCCAGATCGGCTATCAGCGCGAGCGCCGCGTCTACGCGCTGGCCGACCTGGGCGACCTGGCGCTGCTCGATCTACCGGCCGAATGCATGGAGGCGCTGGCGTTCCTCGACGCTAGCTTCCCAGCTGGCGCGGCGCTGCCCGAACAGGCCAACCTGCGCGCACTGCTCGACCGCGTGCTGCGCTTGCTGCCCAGCGACCGCCAAGCCCAGCATCAGCAGCGCCGCTCGTCCATGCGGCTGCGCTTCCCCAACAGCGGCTCAGGACGGCTCGACTCGACCGCGCTGGCGGCCGTCAAGCGCGCGATCGAGGAGCGCCGCGAGCTGGTGTTCAGCTACTGGAGCACCTTCGACACCACGCAGCCGCGCCGGCACCGTGTCGCACCTTATGGGCTGTTCTTCCGACCGGAAGGCCACGGCTACCTGGATGCCACGCTGCTGGAGGTCACGCCTTCGGGCACCGAGCCGCTGCACGCGGCGATCGACTACCGGCTGGACCGGATCGTGCCGGGCAGCGTGCAGGTGCTGCCGGCGATGTTGCCGCCCCAGCGCCTCCAGCCACGCGCCTACACTGTGCGCTACCGGCTGCTGCCGGTGGTGGCGCGCCGGCGCGACGTGGCGGCCTACTTCCCGAACACGCAGATCAGCTATCACGCCGACGGTAGCGCCAGTGTGACTGCCACGGTCACCAATCTGTGGCAGACGCGCCAGATTCTGCTGCGCTACGGCGACGCGTGTGTCGTCAGCGAGCCGCCTGAACTGGTAGCGCTGTTTCGCGCGACGGCACGCGGGCTGAGCGCGCTATATGCTGATTCGCAAACGGACCAGGGGTAAGCGCATCCCAAGGGCGACGCACGACCGCAGCATGCTGCTGCTGGCGATTGGGACTATAGACTGGTACTCCCAATCCCGCATCCCGCTTCCCTGATCGCCGAAAATGGGACGTTGGTTTGTAACGAGCGCTGTGCAGACACACAGCCGTGCTGGGAGCTGAAGATGATCGGCACACTCGCGCTCGTCGGCTCCGGCGAATTTCTCGATGGCATGCGTGCGATCGATGAACAGTTGCTCGATCGTGTTGGCGGAGCAGCCCAGGCGCGGGTAGTGATCATCCCCACGGCGTCGGCGCCGGATGGCCCGCAGGTCATGGCCCGCTGGCTCAATCTCGGCCGCGCGCACTTCGCCGAGCTTGGGGCGGCCGTGGACGCCGCACCGATCGCCACACGCGCCGATGCCGACGATCCGACACTGGTCGCGCGCATCGCCGCCGCCACTGTCGTCTATTTCTCTGGCGGCAAGCCGGGCTTTTTGCTGAACACGCTGCGCGGCACTCACGCCTGGGATGTCGTTCGCACAATCTACGACCGTGGCGGGGTAGTGGCAGGCTGCAGCGCTGGCGCGATGATCCTGGGCGCCAAGCTGCTCGCGCCGCGCCTGCGTCTGGGCTGGCCGTGGATCCTCGAAGACGCGTTCGGCCTGGTGCCAGACACGATCATCTTCCCCCACTACAACGCCATGCCAGCGTGGCTCTTCGGCCTCGTCCGCGCCGGGCTGCCGCCAACGCTGACCATGCTCGGCATCGACGAGGACACTGCATTGATCAGCGATAATCAGGGCTGGCAGATCGCTGGGCGCAGCAGCGTCGAGATCGCCCGCACCGGCCAGCGCCTGCGCTACCTGAGCGGTGAGCGCCTGGTGCTGCACGCGCATCGCTAGACCGCAACTGCTGGCAGTCACTCGGTATCGCTCCCAACTGTGCTCATCCGGCACATATTGCCCCGCATCCACCAACCGTTATCGCTTGTTCAGCGCTGCCGGCCGCCCTCTGCCGCGCCTCAGGTGACTGTTTGTACCGTGAACACATAATCACCAGTCGCCGCGTTTTCCATTATCGCACACGGTCAAGGTCCGCCGCGCCCACAGCGCCAGTGCCCACGCGGACCAACCTTCAGCGTACTGACACCGCGCCGCGACGGATGTTTTTGGGCCGCGCCAGCCTACCAGCGGGTCCCCAGCCCCGTCAAGGGTTGTCAATCGGCGGCTGCGCCTGCCGACGCTGGGCGCCCTTGACGGGGACAAATCCCCGCCCATCGGCGCGCGGATGCGCCAAAAAAGTGTGGCCGCCGCGCCGCGAAGGTACCCGCTCATGGCGCTCGATCGCGGTGCGGTGTCGTGAGCGTGGCCGGCAGCATCCCACGGACGCTGAGGTAGCAGACCCACATCCAGACCTACACATGCTGCGCGCGTGCGGTTTGATTGTGCGCCGGCCGGTCAAGACCAGGGCAAGCCGCCTGCGGCGGGCCTTGACCGGCCGGCATGGGCAAGGGTACGACGCCGCGCATCGAGCGCGACCACCACCATGAGGAGGAACCAGTATGACTCAGCAGACACAAGCCCAAGCCGTAATCGTCAGGGAGCTCACCCGCATTGGGCGACCGCGCAAGCAGCCAATCCATCCTGGCTACCTGGCGATTGTCACGCAAGCGCGTAAACTCGGCTTGCCCCACCGCTCCGCGACCGACATTACCATCCACGATCGGCTGCGGATCGCCCAGTGCCGGCCGCGCGAGTTCGCCTGGCTGCTGCATATCTCGGGCAGCCTGCTCAGCATGCCCGAACCCAACCAGCGCCCACTGGACTATCTGCACGCCACCCGACGGAACTACGCCCAGGCCCTCCCGTTCTGGTGGGACGGGACCGAGCTGATCCGAGTGGAGCACATCGACCAGTTGATCACGCGCATGACCGTAGCATGCGCCGAATTGCAACGGAAAGCAGAGGAATTGCTGTGAAGAAGCGACACACGCCTCAGCGTACGGAGACACCAGCCACGACCGATCAACCCGCTTCGCCGTCAACGCCGATCACGCCGGCGGAGGCCTTACGTCAGACCTGCCCGTGCTGCGGTGCAATCCTGCCCCTCCCGCTCAGCCGCCTGGACGCGATTCCCGGCCAGGAGCACCTGCGCCGCGCCGTCACCGTCGCGCTGACGGGCACCCACCCGATCACTTTCCTGGGCAGCGGCGCCGCACTGGCCGACGCGCTGGCCTTCGGGCGCATCGCCCGCGGCTATGGCCTGACGGCGTATGTCACAACGTCGTGCATATGCGGCAACGCGGGCGATCCGTACCTCGTCTGTCGCTGCACGCCCAAGGCGATCTTCGACTGGCGGCGACGACCGTCGTTCCAGGCCGCGTTGCGTGCGGACATCGTCGTCGAAGTGGCCCACACCAGCGCCGAGCAGCGCATCGCCCACCGGCGCAGCGAAAGCGATGAACAGCTGATTGCACGTGCCGCAGACGGTCTACCAGGCGCTCCGCGATCATCTCACACGGCAGGAAACCATATTTCCACACGCCGAGTATGTCTTCGTCTCGAGCCGCGGCACGGCGATCGACCCACGCAATCTGCTGCGCCGGTTCAAGGCTGCCTTGGAGCGAGCGAAGCTGCCTGCGACAATCCGGTTCCATGATCTGCGGCACAGCTGCGCCACGTTTCTGATTGCTCAGGGCGAGCATCCGCGCGTCATCATGGATATCCTCGGCCATGCCCAGATGAGTACGACCATGGACATTTACGGCCATGTGATGCCGAGCACCCAGCGAGCGGCTGCTAAGCTGGATGAGTTACTCAGCGAGGTTGAGGATAGCGATCAGCAGGTGGAGCAGGACGAAGGAGACGAAAGGACGACAGACGAGAGCGCCTAAACACTTTGGCGGTAGTTTGGCAGTAAAAACGCCGCTGACCAAGTGATGGTCAGCGGCGTTTGGCTTTCTAATGGGGTGCCCGACGGGTTTCGAACCCGCAACCTCCTGAGCCACAGTCAGGCGCTCTGCCGTTGAGCTACAGGCACCACACACTTAACGGCTTTGAGTATAGCATACGGCTATACGGTCGTCAAATCCCGGATGCCTATTGTAGCGCTCTGCCCACAATGTTTTTTGGAACGAGTCTTGATGTGGTGAATGTGGCACAAGCCGTGTGCTTAGGGTACAATACTTACTGACCGCTGCATAGCGATCTCATCTACGTAGTGTGTAGTGCGTATTCCGCCTGACACGATCACGCACTGCGCACTACGTTTCGCAGTTAAAGTAGCGGTCTATAAGGGACTCAGAAATGTCAAAACATCCCAGGGTGGGGGTTCGGGGGCGGGCGCAGCCCGCCCCCGAACCCCCACCCTGGGATGTTTTGACATTTCTGAGTCCCTTATAGACCGCTACTTTAACTGCGAAACGTAGTGCGCAGTGCGTGATCGTGTCAGGCGGAATACGCACTACACACTACATAGATGAGATCGCTATGCAGCGGTCAGTAAGTATTGTACCCTAAGCACACGGCTTGTGCCACATTCACCACATCAAGACTC
>DATFXE010000828.1:0-5788 GCA_035258585.1 Roseiflexaceae bacterium
CACTGGAGCGATGCACAGCCCGAAATGGCCGCCGCGGCTCAGGGCGACCGCGCGGACCCATTCGAGGAGGCCGGCCGTCTGGGCCGCCCGATCGGCCCGGTTTGATGGCGCCGGGAGCCATTCGCGCATCTGATTGAACAAGGCCAGGGCAAAGTGGATCGACGCCATGCCCATGCCGAGGACCACGTAGACCAGGCCAAACGGGTAGACGATCGGGCCAACCTCGGCAGCCAGCGGCGGTAGACTCGTGCCTGACTGCCTGGCCAACGCTGATGGCGCGACCGCCCCGTTGACCGCGATCACCCAGACGCTGTAGATCAGCAGCGCCACGACCAGGGCGGCGATATTCCCCCGGATCAGGGATCGGCCGCTGGGGTCGCGCTGCAGCACAGAGCGCGCGCAGTTGCCGGTCGAGATATGTCCAAAGTAGGCCGCCATGATCACACCGAAGATCAGCGTCAGGATCGAGGTGTCGAACGGCCGCCCGCCGACGAAGGGCAGATTCAGGTAGAGCAAGTTTGCCGCACGCACATGTGGCAGCGCGAGCAGCGACAGGACCAGAATCAGGGCGATGTTCACTGCGCCGATCAGCAACGCCGAAGCGACCGTTGCATTGAGCGACTGACGCCGCAGAACATAGAGATTCACCAGGAACAGCGCTGCCGCCCAGATTTCTGCGGGCACGCCCGTCACGCTCGCCAACGTGGTCGCCACGCCGACGTAATAGGCCATCAGCGCCAGAAAAAGCAGGATCAGCAGCGCAGGTGTGAGGATCAGCGACCCGGCGCTTCCCAGATAGTCGGCAACCATGCCGCCGAAGAAGGCATGGCCATAGCGCACGTTGCCATTGCGGGTGACGACTTCGGAGATCGCTACGATTGTCAAGATGTTGGCGAGCCCGAGTATCAGCAGAAGTGCTACACCGGCCAGCGGCCCGACTCCGGCCAGGGCGATCGGCAGGGCCAGCACTGTCGCCCCGACCGTCTCGGTTAAGGTCAGCGCGAAGACCGTCCAGACCGGCGGCAGATCCTCGATCCAGCCGGCAAGCCTGGCCCCAGCCCAGCGCAGCCGCTCGCGCCAGGCGATGGTTGGGGCGAAGATCGCGTCCAGCGGCTGCCCGTACAGGCGCTGATAGGCCCGTTGGACCGCCGGCTCGTTCAGCCCCAGCGCCTGCCGCAGCGCGGGCACATCCTGGTAGGTGAAGGTATATTTTTGCCCCAGGAGCTGCGCGATCGCTGCACGGACCCCTGGCTCGGCCGGCACCAGGTCGGCCCAGCGCGGCGCGTAACGCTCCAGGTCCTGGATGGTCGGCTGGACAGGCAAGTCGCGACCCTGGGCCAGCGCCTCCAGGAATGCACGCTCGCGCTCCGCCGCAGTCTTTTCGGTGAGATACCAGGCCGTGGCCTGGTGGGCCTGCGCGGATAGATGGGCCGCGCGGCTCTCGATCGCGAACAGCAGCATGCTGGCACGCCGGGCAGGCAGGCCACCCAGCAGCACCTCACGGGTCAACAGCCCTAGCTCATCCGGTGCCATATGTACCTCTAGTCAGTGTGACCGTCTCGTTGATTTTTTCGTTTTGTTCGTTCTACGAGCGAACAAAACGAAAAACAGATGCAATTAGCATTACAACGAGAGTTAGGAGGTCTGGAGGGCGAAGCCCTCCAGATTCCATCCTCAGTGGGGGTGCGAGGGGCGGCTTTGCCGCCCTCGCACCCCCACCGAATAGGGTTTTTCGGGGGCCTCTGGCCCCCGAACCCCCATTCGGAAGTAAAGTCTCGTTGTAGTATTAGGAAGTACCATGCTACCGAGCACCCTGAGCGTGCCTGCCCTGAGCTTGCCGAAGGGTCGAAGGGCAGGCTAAACGGTGTTTGAGTGCGGTACCACGTAAGTCGTGTCATTTAGGGCTAGCTAGGACTCCACCAGCTGCGCCGCAACCTCGCGCAGCGCCGTCGTCAGTGGGTGGTCCGGGTAGCGCAGCGCAAAGATATCGCTGCTGGCGAGCTTCATCATCTCGTCGGAGTGTGGCAGCACCCCCGCCACCGGGCAATCGAAGGTTTGCTCCACATAGGCCTTGACCGCCGCCAGGTCATAGTCGGCCGGCGCCTTGCTGACGACCAGCCGCATCCGCGGCACATCGAGCGCGCGTGCGACCCCCAGCGCCACGCCGGTGCCTTCGTAGTCCTGTTGATCCGGGCGCAGCACGATCGCCAGCGCGCTGGCGATCGCAAGCGCGAACAGCGTCTCTTCGTTCAGGCCAGGGTGGGTGTCGATCAGCAGCACGTCGAGCTTCAGCGTATCGATCAGCTCGCGAAACGCCGTCGTCAGCAGTTGCATGTCGTAGCCCTGGCGCAGCACCTGGATGATCGCGTCGGCCCTGATACTGGAGGGGATCAGAAAGATCTGCCCACTGACCGCGCCCACCAGCACTGGGTGGGCGGTCTCTTGGATGGAGCACTTGCCCCACAGGTAGTCGTTGAGCGAGTGGTCGATCGCGTCGCCGTGCAGGCCGAACAGCACATGGATGCCCGGCGACTGGATATCGGTGTCGATCACGCCGACGCGGCGTCCTTCGGCTGCCAGCAGCGCCGCGACGTTGGCGGTGGTGTTCGACTTGCCGGTGCCGCCGCGGAATGAGTGAACTGCGATAATCCTGGCCATCAGTTGCTCTCCTGGCTAGAATGCGGCATCATCCGTCGCATTCGGAACACCTGCCGCCATTCGGTGAGGGGCTGGCGCAGACCCGGCAGCGCCAGCGTCAGCCACCCGCACGCCAGAATGACCAGCGCGCTGCCCAGATACAAGAGACGCGGCGAATACAGATCGGCCAGGCCGGTCGCGGCCATGCCGATCATAAAGACAGTATCACGGGTGACGATGAAGGCGCTATTCACACGTCCGCGCATATCGCGCGGCGTGTGCTGCTGGATCACCAGCTGCCGGGCCACCACCGACGGCGCACTCAAGACGCCGCCTAGCATCAAGATCGCGATGGCGACAGGTACCGTGAGTACCTGCGAAAACGCGATCGCGGCCAGCCCCATCCCGATAAAGCTCAGGGCGATCCATTGGCCCTCGCGCAGCATCTCGGCCAGCCGCGCCATCAGCAGGCTGCCGGCCACCAAACCCACCGACTCCATCCCCGCCAGCACACCGTAGTCGAACTCGGTGCCATGCAGCGCCCGCAGCGTGAAGGGCAAGAGGATGGTGGCGCCAAACCCGGTCATGGTAAAGACCGGAAGGTAGATCAGGAACAGCGAGCGCAGCGCGGGGATGCTGGTGAGAAAGCCGACACCCGCGCGCAGTTCGCGCGCCACCGCCGCCACACCGGCCTGGCTCGCCGCCGCGAAGGGCGCGCTGCGGATCAGGAAGATGCAGCCGGCCGAGACGGCAAATGTGAGGGCGTCGAGATAGAACGCCCACTCGATCGAGAAGAACGACATGATCAGGCCGGAGGCGGCGAAGCCGAAAGCCCGCGCGCCAAAGGTGCTGATCGCTATGAGCGCATTGGCGGCGACCAACTCGTCCTCGGGCGCGGTCTCGGGCAAGAGACTGGCCTGCGCCGGCCAGAAGAACTTGCTGATCACCTTGGTCAAGATCACAATCGCATAGAGCCAGGCGATCGAGAACGAGATCGCGAAGGGAAGGGCGGCGAGCAGTCCGAGCCGCAGTAGATCGGCCACGATCATGGTGCGCCGGCGATCCCAGCGATCCACGAACACGCCGGCTACCGGCCCGACGAATAGGCTGGGAACCGCTGTGGCGATCATCAGCAGCCCCACGTTCAGCGCCGAGCCGGTCAGGCGGTAGACCAGCACCGCCGCTGCGGCTAAGGTGAACCCGCTGCCCAGCTCCGAGATCAGCTGGGCGACCCAGAGTAGCGTAAAGTTGCGCCGCCGTAAGACGGCGAAGACCGCCGGCCGCGCTATGTCGGCGGGGTTGGGGAGCGGTTGCGCCGGCTCGATCGGCACGCCGTCGAAGCCCACCATGTTGTTGATCAGCGCGTCGGGCAGCGCGCGCGCCCGGCGCCTGCCAATCAGCAAGCTGCCGGCCGGGTCGCGGTAGCGCACGGCGTCTGCGCCAACCGTCAACCGCAGCCGGCCGATGCGCACGATGTCGCCGGGCGCGAGCCAGGCGGCGCCGCCGATCGGCGTGTCGTTGACCAGCACATCGGCGCCTGCCAGGTCAGTCAGGCGCAGCCGCCCGCCCACTCGCTCGATCCGTGCGTGGTGCGGCGCGAGCAACGGATTGCCCATCCCCAGATCGTTGTCGGGCGCGCTGCCGATCGCGAGGGCCACGCCTTCGGCCAGATGCAGCTCACGCTCCGGTGCGCCGGTATTTAGCTGCCCGGCTCGTTCAGTCTCAGGCGCCTCCATCACAGGTCCTTTCAGTGTTAAGTACAGGGATTCGGAAGTTCGTACTGGGATGAGTGTGCCAGCGCTGGTTCTGCGGTTCCGCCGTTCGGCCACCAGAGAACCGCGGAACCGCAGAACCGCTCATTGACAACTCTACGTTACCGAAATCAAATCCGCCGCCACCTGCCGGTACAGTGCCGTCAGCGGGTGGTCCGGGTAGCGCACGACAAAGATCCCGGCGCTCGCCAGGTTCATCATCTCGTCGGAGTGGGGCAGCACAGCTGCTACCTTGCAGCCGTACGCCTGCTCGACCTTCGCCTTGACCGCCTCAGGGTCAAGGATCGGCGGCGCATTATTGACGACCAGCAGTGTGTGGGGCACCTGAAGTCCCTGTGCCACCTTGACGGCGATCCCGGTGCCCTCGTAGTCCTGTTGGTCCGGCCGCATGACGATCACCAGCACATGCGCGATCACCAGTGAGAGCAATGTTTCCTCGTTCAGACCGGGGTGGGTGTCGATCATCAGGATATCCAACCGCAGGTCGTCGACCAATCGGCGCAGGCCCTGGGTCAGTCGCCGGGCGTCGTAGCCCTCGCGCAGCACGCGGGTGATCTCGCCCGGCTTCACGCTGGACGGGATGAGAAACAGCTTCCCGGCAATGTCTAGGCCCACGCCGGGCGTGACATCCTGCGCGGTGTCTTTGATGTCGCGCCCGTGCCAGAGGTAGTCGTTGAGCGAGGCGCCGATCTGCTCGCCAGCCAAACCAAACAGGATGTGGATGCCGGGCGACTGAATGTCGGCGTCGATCACCCCGACGCGCAACCCGTCGGCGGCCAGCACGGCGGCCAGGTTGGCGGTCGTGTTCGATTTACCCGTCCCACCGCGGAACGAATGGATCGAGATGATGCGGGCCATCGTCGTCACAGCTCCCGCTCAAGCAGCCTATCCGTGCGCTCCATAATGTTCCGCAGCTGATCCGCCTGGCCACGCAAGCGCTGGAAGTACTCGGTCTCGGTGATCTCGGCGACCTGCCTGGCCTGGCGAGCCTCGTCGATCACGATGCGCAGCTCCTGGACCTCTTGCCGCAGCCGCTGCTCGCGCGCCGAGACGGCGCGCTCCATGCGCTGGAACAGCCGGGCGAGCTGTCCCAGTGCATCCGGGCGGGCCGCCACCTCGTCCAGGCTCTCGGGATCATAGATGCCGGCCTCGATCGCGGCGGCAGCGGCTGTAAGCTTGGCGAACTGTTGCATGTACTGGAAGTCTTCGTTCATATCCCGCAAGCTGGTGCGCAGGCGCTGCGCCAGCATGTGAATAATCCCCTGGGCCACCTCGATCCGCTGGGCCATCACCTGATAGAGCGGCCCGCGCTCAAGGCGCAACAGCCGCGTCTCGGTGACGGCGGTGATCGAGGCGCTGCGAACTTCGGGGTCGAGCGC
>DATFXE010000829.1:0-2259 GCA_035258585.1 Roseiflexaceae bacterium
ATCCCAGCCGGTTATATTCATCTCTCCGATGCTCTGCTGACATACAGCGACGTGCCGGATCGGCGCCGCCGTTGGCTGGTCTACCTGGGCTATGGCGTCAGCGTGGCCTTCTTCGTGCTGGCGTTGAGCGGCGACTTGCTGCTGCGCGGCGGGATCGCCAGCGGCCCGCTGGCGCAGCTCGGCGCGGGGCCGCTGTTCTGGCTGTTCTCGCTCTATTTTGCGCTAGCCTGCGTGGCCGGGCTGCTGACGATCTGGCAGGTCCGGCGCGGTGCGCTGACGATGACTATGCGGCGGCGGCTGACCTACCTCGGCGGGACCTTTCTCGCGCCTGGCCTGGCTGTGTTTCCCTATCTGGTGATCGCTGGCACCTATGCGCTGCTCTCGCGCAACGGCGTGCTGCTGCTCTCGGCGCTCGGTAACGCCGGTGTGATAGTGATGATCACGGTCATGGTCTATAGTATCGCCTTCCAGGGCATGCTGCTGCCCGATCGGCTGATCAAGCAAGACTTCATCCGCTGGGGCCTGTATGGACCATTCGTCGGGGTGACGATCATTCTGTTCCTGCGCAGCACGCCGGTGCTGGCGCGATGGCTGGGCTTGCCGGTTCAGACACTGCTTACCTTTGGCGTAATGATTTTTACGGTGCTGATGCCGATCTTCATCAGCAAGGCCAAGCCCTACCTGGATGCACTGGTGTACATGCAGGATCACGCCGAGATCGACTACTTGCGGGCGCTGCCGCGCAACACCTTCACCCAGGCCGACTTGCGCAGCCTGCTCGAGAATACGCTGGTGGTGATCTGCGGCGCGCTGCGCGTCGATACCGGCTTCGTCGCCGCGCAGGACGACGCGGATACCTATACCATCAAGACGCTGGTTGGGTCGCGGCGCGCGGTCAAGCGCTTCGTGGCCGAGCATGCGCTGTCCGATGTGATGCCAAAGCTGGTCGCGATGGCGCCCGGCGAGCCCGGCGCTGTTCCGCCCGCCGAGGCGTTTCTGCGCTGCGATGGCTTCTGCATGCTGCCGCTGCGCGACCCCGAGGGCGAATTCCTGGGCGCGCTGGGTGTGGCCTACCCGCAGAGCGCGCTCACCACCGAGTCGCGCCGCTTGATCGGCGCCCTAGCGCACCAGATGGAGCTTGCGCTGGCGACTGTGCATATGCAGCAGCGCCTGTTCGACACACTGCGCGGTATGGGGCCAGAGATGCGATCGCTCCAGCAGCTCAACACTCGCTTAGAGCAGGCCACGCCCGCCTCGCTCGAAACGCTCGAATCCGAGGTCGCGCTGCTACCCGAATTCCCTCAGCTTGTCAAGGACGCGCTGGCGCACTACTGGGGCGGCCCGAAGCTCTCGGACAGCCCGCTGCTGGGGTTGCGCACCGTGCGCAAACTGATTGGCGAGCAGGGCGGCAGCCCAACCCGCGCGCTCCAGGCAGTCCTACGGCAGGCGATCGAAAATCTGCGACCCGACGGTCAGCTCGATCCATCGGCCCAGGAGTGGTTGTTGTACAATATCCTTGAGCTGCGCTTCCTGCAGGGCAAGCGCATCCGCGACATCGCCGACCGGCTGGCTATCAGCGAATCCGACCTCTACCGCAAACAGCGTATCGCCGTCGAGGAAGTCGCGCGGCAGCTGGCGCTGATGGAGGAATCGGAATCCCATTAGGAATTGCAGATTGTAGGTTGTAGATTGTAGATTAAGACGATCCACAATCTGCAATCTGCAATCTGCAATCTGCAATCTGCAATCATGAAGATTTTGCTGGCCGAAGACGAGCCCGACATTCAGTTCGTGACACGTATTGCCCTTGAGGATGAGGGGCATCAGATCGTGACCGTGGACGATGGGCAGGCGGCGGTCGAGCGCGCGCTGGCCGAGCCGTTCGACGTGATTCTGCTCGATGTCATGATGCCTCGGCTGGATGGCCTTGGCGCCTGCCGGCAGCTTCAGGCCCACCCGCGGACGCGTGATATTCCGGTGATCTTTTTGACCGCGCGCTCTCAGCAGTTCGAGATTCAGGCTGGCCTGCGCCTTGGCGCGCGCGGGTATATCGTCAAGCCGTTTGATACATTCACGCTCGCCAGCGAGATAGCGACCCTGTTGGCGCGCCGGAACGAGCAATGAGCACTCAGGATGTACCGGCCTACCAGCGGCTGCTAGCGGCCACCGACGCCATCGGCGAAGTCGAGCGCTCGCCGAGCGGGCAGAAGCGGCCCGTGCTTCAGCACGCGCTCGAGCGTCTGCTGGCGGCGCTTGATC
>DATFXE010000830.1:0-2168 GCA_035258585.1 Roseiflexaceae bacterium
CTACGGTGCTCTCCTGCCAGGCCGCCGTGCCGCATATGCTGGCGCGCGGCGGAGCGATCGTCAACGTCGGCACGCGCACCGCCACTCAGCCCGGCGCCAAGCTGGCCGCCTACGCGGCATCCAAACGCGCGGTCACGCAGCTGACCGAGGCGCTGGCAGCCGAGCTTCGCGACCAGAACATCACCGCCAACCTGATTTTGCCCAGCACGATCGATACGCCCGAGAACCGCAAGAACGATCCGACCGCCAAGGGTGGGCGCTGGGTCAAGCCCGAGGAGATCGCCCAGGTCATCCTGTTCCTCGTCGGCCCCGACGCGCGGATCATCAGCGGCGCAGCGATCCCGGTCTACGGCCGGGCTTAGGATGACAACAACCACACGCTGGCGACAGTTGCTCGACGAACGACTTGCAGAGGCAATTTCCACCTTTGGCGCGGTACCTGGTGTCCGAGGGCTTATCCTTGCCGGTAGCGTCGGCCGCGGCGAGCCGTGGCCGCTGTCGGATATTGATATCCTGCCGATCTCGGCTGAAGGTTTTGATACTGAAGCTGAGATCGAACGGCGCCGCGCCAGCCTGGTTGACTGGTGGGCGGCGTCAGCGCGAGCCCAGACCTTGGACGTCGGCTGGCTGCGCTTCACCGACCAGGAAGTGGGGCACGCGATCGGCTTAGGAGCCGCCGAGACCGCGCAGCTCATGGCCGACCCGCGCTGGTTTCACGGCATGGACAAGGCGTATGGCGGGCGCGGGGTTGCTGATTCCGATGGGCTGGCCGAGGCATTTGCTCAATGGGCCACCAGGCTGCGGTTCGAGCCACTTGTCGTAGCAGCTCGCGTGCAACAATGGAAGCTACAGGTCGAGCATGCGCGTGCGCGTGCAATCCAGGCCATAGCTGGCAATGAAAACGCAGAAGCAACCCTGGCGCTCAGAGAGGCCGCGCGTGCGCTCCGGCTGGTGCTCTTGGAAGGCTGGGGCGAGCGACTCAGTTCGATGGGCCGCGAATGGACGCGGTTCGAGCGTATGGCAAGCCAGCGCGGCGCTGGCGATATCGCGAGCCGCCTCGCCGCCCTTGCCGATGCACGACCCGAGGATGCGCTTCGGCGTGCCAGCTGTGCTCCGGCCTGGCTGCAAGAGCGGATCGACCTGGCCTATGCCGGGCGAATGGAAATCGCTGAGTCGGTCACCGTCGAGGAGAATGCGCGTGATCAGTTAGCAGCTTTTGCTGTTCATGTCCCCAAGAGAACTGCTCCACCCTGGGGGATGTGGCTGGGCATACCCGCCCGTGATCTGGGACATCGATTGGCAGCGTTGGATGCGCTGATCACTACTATTGACCGCTGCATTGAGAGCTAAACATAGTGCGTAGTGCGTAGCGCGTGATCGCGCCGCAACGGAATACGCACTACGCACCAGGCGATTTAGTTCTTTATGCAGCTATCAGTGATACTGCTGGCAAACTCACCAGGTGGGGGTGCGGGGGCCTGCGGCCCCCGAAACGTTTGTGTTTTAATGCTTCTTGGAGGGCTTTGCCCTCCAAACCCCCCATCTGAGTAAGCCAGCAGTATCATCAGTATCGATGAGTGGTAGACGACTTGCAAGGTGAACCCCATGCCAAACTACAACGCGCGGCTGCGCGCCGTCCAGCAGAAGATGGCCGAGCAATCGATCGATTTGCTGTTTCTCCAGCGCTCGGCCAACTTGCATTACCTGACTGGAATCCCGCGCGAGGAGCAGAACTTCGGCAACACCATGTACCCAGGCGAATGGCTGAGCGGCGCCTGGATCGCGCCCGGCCGGTCGCCGATTCTGACCGTGCCACGCATGCTCGACGAGTTCCACCTGGACGCCGCGCAGCGCGGGGCGGGCTACGACGTCCGCATCCTCCCCGACGCCGGCGATTCGATCGGCCTGGCGCGCGATGTGATCGCCGCGCTGGGGCTGCGCCCCGGAGCAGCTGTGGCGATCGAGGATCGCGCCTGGGCCGAGGCCGTGCTGCGACTGCAAGAGCTGCTGCCGGAGGCGCGCTTCAGCATGGCTTCGGCGCTGATCGCGCCTCTGCGGGCGATCAAGGATCAAGATGAGATCGCGACCATGCGCAAGGCCGGCGCGATCACCGAGGCGGCCTACCAGGCGACGCTTGGCCGGCTGCACCACGGGATGACGACCCTGGA
>DATFXE010000831.1:0-10515 GCA_035258585.1 Roseiflexaceae bacterium
GCCCGACATATTTCTTTTGTGGCACCCATGGGGTCGGAATGCGCCGCGGCGCATTCCGACCCCATGGGTGCCATAATGTTAAATCCGGGATGCCACGTGAATATACTTTGCGGCGTTGAAGTCGTATGTGAATATATGACATACTGTTGGCAATCTTAGTCCTGTATGATTACCGAGCAGAATATAATAGGTGCGCCATCTGGGGAAATAGCTCAGTTCGAGGAACTATGACTTTCGAGCGCTACAGGCAGATCTTTCGAAATCGGTCGTTCA
Source organism: Roseiflexaceae bacterium (assembly GCA_035258585.1). Classification (GTDB taxonomy): domain Bacteria; phylum Chloroflexota; class Chloroflexia; order Chloroflexales; family Roseiflexaceae; genus DATFXE01. Next base: position 274 of record DATFXE010000831.1, read on the forward strand.
CGCTGTTCTGGTCGGGCTTTAGCTTCTCAGTGCTGGGAGATGCCATAACACGCGTTGCACTCACGTGGTTCGTCTATGAGACGACCAGATCGGCTGAGGCATTGGGCTGGCTAATGCTCTGCTACACCGGGCCGATCGTCGTCGGTGGCCTGCTGGCCGGGTCGCTGCTGGATCGCTTCGACCGACGCGCGGTGATGATGGCGGATAATCTCGTGCGCGGCATGGCCGTCGCGCTGATTCCCCTGATCTATGCGAGCGGGCAGCTGGCGATCTGGCATGTCTACCTTGTTGCAGCGCTGTACGGTCTGCTGATGATGATCTCGCTGGCAGGCGGCCCGGCGCTGATCCCGTCCCTCGTGCTGCCCGAGCAACTGCCCACCGCCAACGCACTAGAGATGCTCAGCTTCACACTAGGCGGTGTGGTCGGCCCGGTTCTCGCCGGCGCGCTGATCGCCTGGGTTGGGGCGCCGAACGTGGTGATTATCGACGCGATCTCGTACTTTTCGTTTGCGCTCGCGCTCTCGAAAACCAGGCTCAGAGTCGCACCCGACTTGGAAGGCCACCAGCGTAAAGAACCGCAGCGCCTTGGCCACGCTGTTCAGCTGCTAGTCAGGCAAAAAGTGCTGCTGTCGACCACGCTGATGTTCATGGCTTTCAACATCGGCGGCGGCGCACTGGCCGTCTGGCTGCCGATCCTGTGCGATCGAGAGCTAGAGGGTGGGGCGACGCTGTACGGCCTGCTGCTGGGCGCGCTGGCACTTGGCGAAGTAGTGAGCGCATTCCTGGCCGGCAGCGTGACCCTACCGCTCTCGCTTGGCACGCTGATCTGCATGGCGCAAGCGTTCTCAGGCGCTGCGCTAAGCATTGTGCTGCTCGTCCGCAACGCTTGGCTTGTCGGCGCCGCTCTAGCGCTGTTTGGCGCACTCAGCGCGCCGCTGACGATCTGGGCGCAGACGCTGCGGATGCAGATCATACCGGAGCGACTGCGAGGCCGTACCTTCGCGCTGCTGCGCATGCTGATGCAGAGCGGAAACCCGATCGGCGGCACACTCGCCGGCCTGCTTCTGCCGGCGCTTGGCATTCCAGCGCTGATCGGGCTTTCCGCCCTCGTGATCGGTGTGCCTGGGATGCTTGGCTACCGGGTGAAGGCGCTGCGACTCAGCGGAGGGCTGAGTGGCGATCACGACCAGAGAGTTCCTGAACATGCCATCGTCACAGCGCCCGAAAGCGAGTAGGCAATAGTTTTGCAATGTCACTTTAGCCACAGAGGCCACAGAGATCACCGCGATCGATTTTCCAATTTCTCTTGTCTGTGGCCTCTGTGACCTGTGTGGCCAAAATCTGGTTGCAGTATTATTGACCGCTGCATAAGCAGCTAAAGATGGCTGCTGGGGAGGTCTGGAGGGGGCACCCAGAGGGTAGTCGGGCCCCTCCAGACCTCCCCATTGGTGGGGGTGCAGGTGGCGACGCCGGGTACCCTCTGGGTGTGGGCACGAGGCCGCCCCCGCACCCCCACCAAAAAGTTTAGCTATTTGTGCAGCCCTCAGTAGCTGCGCGACTGGCGCTTACGATAAGCTGCGAAGTGAGTCTCCTTGCGCTGGTCCTCGCTCAACCCTTGCTCAATCTGTCCGGCAAGCGCCTGGTAGGCGGCTGCCGCTGGCGCCGGCATGTAAGGCATATGCGCGGCCAACGACTGCTGGATCACCGCCTGAGCCTGCTGGCGCTGGCCGGCGCGCTCCAGCTTCAGCGCTCGCGCGGTTGCCGCCGCCAGCTCGATTTCGCCAGCGCGCTGGAGGATGGCCTCTTGCAGCGGCGCCAGTAGCACTTCGGCTTCGCGAGCGTAGGAAAAGCCGATCTCTGCGATTACTGTGGTCGTGCGGCCATCCAGGTCGGCGTAGCCAAGTTCGCCACGCAGCAGCACACTCGTCCCGGGCGCGTCCGGCGGGGTCAGCACCCTGGTGTAGAGCGCGCGGCGCTCGCCGGCGCACAGATCGCCCAGGAAGATCCGCAGCCGCTGACCCAACCGCTCGTGCGGCAGGTCCCCCAGCAGCTCGAGTGCCACACCGCTGGGGACAGTAATGCTCAGAAAGGCCTCGCGCGCCACCACCGTCAGCAGCTCGCCCAGCTCGCGCCGAAAGACGACCGGGATCTGGTCGGGTCGTTCGATATAGTAGAAGTGGCCGCCGCCCTGCTCGGCCAGCGCCTCGAGCAAGTTCTCGTTGAAATCCAGCCCAACCCCGAAGGTCGAGGTTGAGACACCGCGGTGCCGCAGCTCGCGCGCGTGGTGGGTCAGCTCCTCGACATCGGTTATGCCGCGGTTGGCCAGACCATCGGTCAGGAGCAGCGCGCGGTTGACACCATCGGTCGTGAGACGATCGGCGACCTCGCGGCAGCCCTCCAGCCAACCACCCGAGAGATCCGTCCAGCCGCCTGGCCGCAGATCGTTGATTTTGCGCTTCAGCTCAGCGCGAGCCGGCTCCGACACCAGTTGGCTGTGCGCGATCAGCGTGACCTGGTCGTCGTAGGCCACCACCGCGATCCGATCGCGCTCGTCGAGCATATCGAGCACATGGCAGGCTGCTTGCTGAACGTAGCGCAGTTTGTCCCCCTGCATTGAGCCGCTGCGATCGAGGATCAGCGCTAGATTGAGCGGCGCGCGGCTTTCGCGGCGCGGCAGATCTGGCACCGCCACAATCCACTCCAACGTGCGCTGCGAAGAGACTTCGGCCGCCACCAGGCGGCGGTCGCATTGTGCTGAGAGTGAGAGCATGTTGGTCGTCATAGTCGATGCCTCCTTGAGTCCTTGAAGTTGGAGATGGACGATTTAGATTGGGATACAGTTCTCTGCTCTAATCGCTGCTCTCGAACAGGCTGCGGCCCAGCGCGATCAGCCGATCTATCCGCTCACGCAGGGCCGCTGCGACCGGCTCGCGCACGTGCAATTCGACGCCGGGCGCCAGCGAGACCCGCCGCCAATGCTGTTCGGTCTCGGTCGTCGCTGTCTGGAGCGGCGCGTCTCCAGCACGAGCAGCCTTCCCAGTGTCGGGGGGGCGGCGTGGTGGGATGAGTTTGCGCAGCAGCCCGCCCTGCTGTGGTGCTTCGGTTGGCGGGCCTTCGAGCGACGGCTGTGTTTGCTCCGCAGGCCGGGGCTCATGGGCAGGCACAGCCATCGGCGCTGCAAAGCCATAGATCGGGGCAGCCGGCGGTTGGGCTGCTGGCACAGCTTGTGACGGCGGCTGCCGCAGGCTGAGCGCCGGTCGCTCTACACCATACGGCTCGGCGTGTTCGGCGAACTGTCGCCGGGTCTGTGGCGCCTGCTGGAGCGCGCGCACCTCGGCAAGATAATCGGCTGCGCTGGCTGGCGGCGCGGGCTGATCACGATATTCCTCAAGCAGGAGACGAATCTGCTCGCCGTCCAGATGTTCGATCCGCGCCTTGATCTCGCCAAGCGGCAAGTATGCCTGTTTCAGCCGCCCGATCAGCCGCAAGCGCAGGAGGTGTTCCTCGCTATACAACGCGTACTGGCCGCGCGCATCGGGCCGCGGCAGCAGCCCTTCGGCAGTATAGTAGCGGATGGTGCGCGGCGTAATGCCAGCGACCTCGGCCAGCTGGCCGATAGTATAGAGCGTTTCCTCAGCCATCATCTAACCTACTCACGATGCCCTGTCAGAGCGATCATGCTCGTCATCGTTCAGAATCTGGTCAATAATCCCATACTCCAGCGCTCGCTGCGGCGTCATAAACAGATCGCGATCAAAGTCCTTCGCGACCCGTTCCAGCGGTTGCCCGCTATCGCGGGCCAGCAGCTTGCGGGCCAACTGCTGCTCGCGCAGCAACTCGCGCGCATGGATCTCGATATCCGGCGCATTCCCACTCAGCTGGCCGATGCCGGCGGGGTGCATGTGGATCGTGGAGTGCGGCAGGCTGAAGCGCTTACCCTTGGCGCCTCCGGCCAGGAGAATAGTGCCCATACTCGCGGAAAGGCCCATGCAGACAGTCGACACATCGGCCCGGATCATCTGCATGGTGTCGTAGATCGCCAGGCCTGCGATCACCGAGCCACCAGGACTGTTGATATACAACGAGATATCCCGCTCAGGATCTTCGCTATCCAGAAACAGCAGCTGGGCCACCACCAGATTAGCGATCTGATGGTCGATTGGCTCACCCAGGATGATCAGCCGTTCCTTCAGCAAACGCGAATAGATATCGTACGAGCGCTCGCCGCGGCTGGTGCGCTCGACCACCGTCGGAATGACTGCTTGTGGTGGCTGCGACCTTCGATCAAATGGCAAGTGCGAGATCCAGTCCATGCTCTTCTCCCCAGACTAAAGTTACAGCCTATGAACTGCGACGTGCGATAACGAGAGTGTTTGGTTCTCCGCGATCGGACCACGCTTGGAGCAGCGCTCGCTCGCGCTCGGGCTTGAGCCCAGCACGGGGTTGGATCGCCCGTGACGGCGGATCGGCTTCATCTGAGCGTGTGGCATCCCACGCCAGCGTGTCGCGCACCGTCGTCGCCAGGTCGCGGAATGTCAGCCCGGCGGCGATCGCCTGCGCGCAACTGACATCGGAGAACCCTAGCATATCCGGATCTGACTGAGGGATCCAGAGCGGCAGCTCGATCCAGGCGCCAACTTCCTGCTCGACCAAAAACTGCTCGCTCACCCAGGTGAAGCGCGCGTCGCTGCCGCTCACCGCGCGACAGGTGTCGAGCAATTGACCAAACGACAGGTCATACGCGGGCCCGGTGGCGTTGTAGACGCCGACCAGCCGCCGCTCGGCCATACGTAGCGTCCACTCGGCCAGATCGCGTACGTCGATAATTTGTGTATGCCAATCCGGGCGCTCCGGCGCCAACACCTCGCCGCCTTGGGCCACGCGCCGGACCCAGTAGGTGAAGCGATCGCTGTAGTCGTGCGGGCCGACGATCAGGCCGGGGCGAATCACCAGCGTTCGGCCAGGGAGCGCCTGCTCGGCAGCTTGCTCACACAGCGCCTTGAGCGGACCATATGTCTCGCCGGTGACCTCCTCGATATTTGGGTCGTCTAACGTATCCACCGGGGCGCTTTCGTCCGTTCCCAGGCTGCGAAAATGCGGATAGACCGAGATGCTGGAGATGAAGGTATAGTGATCGACCGCGTCCGCCAGCAGTTCGGCCGAGGCACGCGCCACGCGCGGCAGGTAGCCGGAAGTGTCAACAACCGCATCCCAGCGCCGCCCGCGCAGCGCCGCCAAGCCGCCGTCACGGTCGCCGCGCAGCTTCTCAACCTCGGGATACAGCTCGGGGTTGTGCTGGCCGCGATTGAACAGCGTCACGTCGTGGCCAGCCGCCAGCGCCGCCTCGACCAGGTAGCGGCCAAGGAAAATCGTACCACCGAGGATCAAGAGCTTCATGCGCGCCTCTGGTATGGTTTCATCGTAGCCATTACAGCTACACTGTCAAATCACTGCGATTATAACAGTATAACGTTATACTGTCAATAGTCAATTTAACACAGTCATTAGCCATCCCGAATGTTACCATCGGATCTTTCGGCATTGTAACGGAGGACATCTCATATCGTTGCTGACGCGGTACTCCAATCTGCTGATCGCACGTGCTCGTTTGGGGCCGCGCAGCAGCCCCAAACGAGCACGTGCGATATAGTTATTTTGTGGCTCCCGTGGCGTCCGAATGCGCCGCGGCGCATTCGGACGCCACGGGAGCCACCACGGTGAATCGGGGATAACTCAGGCAAAAACCGGCCCTGCACGCGCTTGCGGCCGCAAGCCTGTGCAGGGGCCGGTTTTTGCCGTGCGGCACTGGCCAGAATGAGCTGGTAGCAGCTCTACGCTGCTACCCGCCGACCAGGCCCTCCAGCCGATCGACATAGTTCGCCAGCACGCCAAAGGCCCGATCCACCGGCGCCGGCGTGGTCATGTCGACTCCGGCGAGCTTCAGCGCGTCGAGCGGGTAGAGCGAGCCGCCGGACTTGAGGAAGGCCAGGTAACTTTCGGCAGCTCCAGCTTTGCCGCCGAGAATGTCCGCCGCCAGCGCATTGGCTGCCGCGATACCGGTGGCATACTGGAACACATAAAAGTTCGAGTACAGGTGAGTCGAGAACTGGCACCAGGTGCTGCCGATCCGCGCGCGATCGACCTGCACTTCATCGCCGTAGCCTTCCTGAAACAGGTCGGCCATCAGCGCTGTCATGCTGTCGGCCGTCAGCGCTTCGCCGCGCTCGACCCGCTCGTGGATCTCCAGCTCGAAGCGCGCCAGTGTCGGCATGACGAAGAAGTAGCGATGGAAGTTGGACATCGCCTCCTCGATCACTGCGATCTGGAAATCACGGTCGCTATACGTGTCGAGCAGGTGCGCGCGTACCATGGCCTGGTTGAAGTTCGAGGCGACTTCGGCGACGAACAACGAGTAATCGCCATAGACCAGCGGCTGGGTCTGCCAGGTCAAATACGAGTGCATCGAGTGGCCCAGCTCATGCGCCAGCGTGCTCATGCTGAAGATGTCGTCGTTGTAGCTCATCAAGATATATGGGTGCGTGCCTTGAACGCCGTGCGAGTAGGCGCCCATGCGCTTGCCCCGGTTGGGGTAGACATCGACCCAGCGCTGCTCGGTCAGGCCGCGCCGCATCACCGTCACATATTCGTCGCCAAGCGGCTGCATCCCCGCACAGATCCAGTCGATCGACTGCGCGAACGGCACATCTGGCATCTTATCGGTCAGCGGTGCCTTGACGTCGTAGGCATACAGCTTATCTAAGCCCAGCGCGCGCCGGCGAAGGTCCCAGTAGCGATGCCAGGTCGGCAGGTTGCGACGATATGTGGCGATCAGGTTGTGAAACACTTCTACCGGGATATTGTTGGCCGAGAGCGAGGCCTCCAGCGACGAAGGGTAGCGCCGGGCACGCGCTATGAAGACATCCTGCTTGACTCCGGTGGCCAGGCAGGCCGCCATTGTGTTCTGCATCGCTAGATGCGCGTCGGCGTAGCTCTCCCAGGCAGTGCGGCGAACCTCGCGATCCGGGCTGGTCAGCAGCGCGACAACGTTGCCCTGGGCCAGCTCGATCGAATCGCCTGTGGCAGTGTGGGCCGGCGCAAAGCGCAGGTCGGCGTCGGTCAGGATGCCGTGAATGCCGCTGGCCCCGCTGAAGGGATCGCGCGCCTGGCCGAGCAGCTCCTCGACCTCGGCCGAGCGAACGTGCGTCTGGCGGCGCTCGAGCTGGTCGAGATAATGCGCATAGATCGCCAGGCGCGGCTCCTGCTCCATCCAGCGGCGCAGCGTGTCGAAACCGATCGCCAGTAGCTCGGGCTCGGCGAAGGAGGTTGCGGCGATCGCGCGAGTGTAGATGGCGATCGCGCGATCGTTGTCGGCGAGCGCGGCCTGGTCGGCCGTATCGACATTGTGGAACATGCTGGCGTAGAAGAACAGGCGCGCGACGGCATTCATCAGCCTGTCAGCTGTGTCAAGCCATTCTGCTAATCTGGCGGGACTATCGCCGAGATGGCCCTGGAAAGCGGCAAGCTCGGGAAGCTGCGCGGCGACACGCGCCAGCTCCGCTTCCCAGGCCGCATGCGACCCATAGACGCTCTCGGTATCCCAGGTGTACTCGACAGGAATTTTGTCGCGCGACGGTACGGTTTTCGACATTGGATAAGCTCCTATCGTATAGACGGCAGTTTGCAGTCGGCAGTTCGCAGTCGGCAGTGATCGATCACTGCCGACTGCAAACTGCCGACTGCCGACTTACAGAGTTCCTTGTGCCAGCCAGCGCTCCAGCACCTCGCGAGCGGCCCGCGCGGCCAGGGCGCGGTGGCTTATCTGGTTCTTGCGCTCGCTCGGCAGCTCGGCTAGCGTGGCGTTCTCGTCCAGCAGATAGAACAGCGGGTCATAGCCGAAGCCGTTCGAGCCGCGCGGCGCCAGCTCGATCACGCCGGGCAGGACGCCCTCGACCTGCTCGAGCGCGCCATCCGGCCGTGCCAGCGCGATCGCGCAGACAAAGCGGGCCAGGCGCGCGTGGAACGGCACGCCCTCCAGCTTCTTGAGCAAGAATGCGTTACGGTCGGCGTCGCTGGCGTTGGGGCCGGCGTAGCGGTGCGAGAAGACACCCGGCTCGCCGCCGAGCGCGTGGACCTCCAGACCCGAATCGTCGGCCATGGCCGGCAGGCCGCTGCGCGCCGCATAGAACTCGGCCTTGAGCCGTGCGTTCTCGGCGAAGGTCGCGCCAGTCTCCTCGACATCGTCGTCGATGGCGACGTCGCGCAGCGAGCGCAGCTCGATCGGCAGGCCCGCGAAGATCGCGGCGTACTCGCGCAGCTTGTTCAGATTGGTGGTGGCGATCAGCAGTGTTGGCATAGCGCAATTCTAGTATTGGGTGAGGCCTTATGGTAGGGTAATCGCTTTGGGCGGCGGTGTCAAGTGTTTCGCGAAAAGCCCAACCGTCACTATTCACAAATCTCCGAAGATACGCAACGTGATACGGTAATTCTCCTACGGCATCTATCTGCCATCGTAGACGCTTGCTCGACGCTGCGATAATGCCCTTGACATCCATCTAGCCCCCTGCTATGCTCTGCGCACCGTGAGCTGTTAGCGAGCCAGATTCTCCATCCCATGGACGAGCCCATCAGCCTGGTACGACCTGCTCGCCTTGGGCTGAAACTGTTGGTGCGCGCTGATCTCGCGCTACACCAGGCCGCCTGGCGCTACCAAGGAGCGCTCGATGGAGACCGCACTTGCCGCGTACCTACCACAGGATCGCTGCCGGGCGCTGGCGCGGGGCGAGGATCTGCCCGAGCGCACCAGCGGCGCGGCGCTGTTCGCCGACATCTCCGGCTTCACTCCGCTGACCGAGGCGCTCGACCGCGCACTGGGCGCCCGCCGCGGCGTCGAGGAGGTGACCCGCCAGATCAACCGTGTCTACGACGCGCTGATCGACGAAGTTGAGCGCTACGGCGGCAGCGTAATCGGCTTCGCAGGCGATGCGATGACATGCTGGTTCGATGATGCCGAGAGACTAGAGACTAGAGACTTGAGGCTGGAGAATCCTGACCCAGCCTCCAGCCTCCAGCCTCCAGCCCCCGCCGCTGTGCGGGCGACCACCGCCGCGTTGGCGCTCCAGGCGGCGATGCGCCAGTTTGGGGCGATCAAGCTGCCGGACGGGAGCACCACCGCGCTCGCGCTGAAGGTCGCCGTCGCCAGCGGCCCGGCCCGCCGCCTCGTCGTCGGCGATGGGGCCATCCAGCTGCTCGACGTGCTGGCCGGCGCGCCACTCCTTCGCACTGCCGCTGGCGAGCACCTGGCCGCACAAGGCGAGGTGCTGATCGACCAACCAACCGCGACAGCACTAGGCGATCTGATCGCGGTAACTGAGTGGCGTAGCGATGAACAGACTGGCGAACGCTTCGCAGTGCTCCGCGAATTGAACATTGAAAATGAAAAATTGAGCAGCGAGCTTATCTCAGACGTTAGCCATGCTCAATTCTCAATGCTCGATTCTCAATTACTCCGCCCATGGCTGCTGCCAGCCGTCTATGAGCGCCACCAGGCCGGCCTGGGCGACTTTCTGACCGAGCTGCGGCCGGCGGTAGCGCTGTTCATACAGTTCAGAGGGATCGACTACGTAGACGACGCCGACGCTGGAATAAAGCTCGACGCATTCATCCGGCTAGTGCAAGCGACGCTGACACGTTACAGTGGTGCCCTGATCCAGCTGACGATCGGCGACAAGGGCAGTTATTTGCAAGCTACGTTTGGCGCCCCGATCGCCCACGAGGACGATCCGCGCCGCGCCGCCCGCGCTGCGCTGGCCTTGCTGGCGCTGCCCGAGCAACTGGCGTTCCTCTCGCCCCTACAGGCCGGAATCAGCCACGGGGTCCTGCGTGTTGGCGCCTATGGCGGCGCGAGTCGCCGCACCTATGGTGCGATGGGCGACGAGGTCAATCTGGCCGCGCGGCTCATGCAGCGGGCCGCGCCGGGCGAGGCGCTCATAAACGGGCGAGTCCAGCCTGCGCTCGCTGCCGATTTCACCCTGGAGCCACTGGAACCTATTCCGCTCAAAGGCATGCCTGAGCCACTGCCCATCTTCCGCCTGACCGGCGAACGAATGCGCTCGGTGCGGCTCAGCGAGCCTGCCTACGCGCTGCCGATGGTCGGGCGCGCAACCGAGCTGGCGCAGATTGGCGAGAAGCTTGAGCTTGCGTTAACCAGCCGTGGGCAGGTGATCGGCATCACCGCCGAGGCGG